>JAAHHL010001080.1 GCA_010672185.1 Caldora sp. SIO3E6
ATTCCACTTCTGGTTCTGATTGTTATCATCGCCTTTTTTATCCCACAACAGAACATTATTACCACTACTTAAACCCGTACCATCCAGCACTAAGCCATTGGTGGTGGTAATCAAATAGTAGCCATCCCCAGCCTCAACTAATTTCCACTTCTGATTCTGATTGTTATCATCGCCTTTTTTATCCCACAACAAAACATTATCATCACGATTTAAACCAGTACCATCCAGTACTAAGCCATTGGTAGTGGTGATGAAATAGTAGCCATCCCCAGCATCGACTAATTTCCACTTTTGATTCTGATTGTCTGGACTAGTCTCTTCTGGAGTTGAGTTTACTTGTGGTTCTGGCATTTTTTAATTCCCCCCATTAATAACATTTTTAGAAAAATTTTATTACTTTATTCGTCAGCCAATTAAACAAGTTAATAAAAATTAACCTTAGTTTTGCTGCATAAGTTGTTTGTCTTCAATCAAAGAGTTTGCTCGACAAACTTGGATAGCCAATTAAGTAAGTTTAACTCATGTAAAATAATTTGCCTTGCCTCAGCGATCGCATCTTTGGCTTCGTGCCAAGCATCAGGGTTTGCCGTAACTTCTTTAAGATAAGCGATACCCTTTTCATCCCTGCTGGGCAACCTCAGAAAGCTTCCTGGGGGTAGTAATTTATCAGCAGCGGAACCACCATAATAGATAGGTAAGCACCAGGCTAGTAGAGCATCCCATAACTTTTCGCTCACATACCACTCATTGTCAGCGTAATTTTCAATGGCCAAGTTGTAGTAGTAAGGAGCCATAACATTCCACTTATTACCTACCTTACCGTATCCACCAGCCCAGTCTGGTAGATCACGTCCATAAAGGTCAAATTCTAACTCACTCTCTGTTAAAAGCCGTAAAAAACCTAAACGCTGACGATGATTCTCTGTGCGAGCAATACCGGAAGTCACCCAGCAACAGGAGCGATTTTTTTCCGGTACTCCCATTTCATTCAAATCTCGAAAGGAATTATTGATGTACCAAATAGCAGGCATATAGTCAGGATTAGGAGCAAACTCATCAGGACCGGAAACATATCCACAGTACTTTTGAGCTTGTTGATATTCTTTGATCCTTTTCTGTTGCAGTTTCTGGAAAGGAGGCTCCCTAACTAAAGAAATGATTCTTTCTTTCGGCACTCCTCGCAATCTAGTTTGTATATTAGGTTGGCTTGGTTGAGCTTGCTTCCGAAACCGACTTAATAAACCTCCAAAGCGCTGTTGTTGAGGATTTGAGTTTGGAAAATCATTAAAGTTATACAGCAGTAAAAAATCCGGCTTAGGAGCAGATGCCATTATTTGGATATTACCCCAAACTCCACAAGGGTGTGGGCTTTGCATCCATAGCCAATCAATGGGACTTGGCTTAAGTCCTTGATAACTACTAATCATCCCGACAATTTGTTGTTTGTTGTTTGTCATTTGTTATTTGTTATTTGTTGTTGGTTGTTGGTCATTTGTTGTTGGTTGTTGGTTGTTTGTTGTTGGTTGTTGGTCATTTGTTGTTGGTTGTTGGTCATTTGTTGTTTATTGTTTATTGTTGGTCATTTGTTGTTTATTGTTTATTGTTGGTCATTTGTTGTTTATTGTTTATTGTTTGTTATTTGTTATTTGTTGCATTATCAATTATCAATTATCAATTATCAATTATCCATTATCCATTATTCTTGGTTGTTTAGAATCTTCTACGTAGCTGATAATTTTGCGAATTCTATTTTCCCAGGAAAACTGGCTCACAAAGTCAAGATTATCTGTATACCCTTCTATCTTCCTAGGATGGGTTGCCAAAACTTGTTGTAGACATTGAGCTAACTGAGTCGGATTATCTGGTTCGCACCAACCCGCGATCGCACTGCTGGATTTAAACTCCATTAAAGGTGGAATCTCTGTAGCTACAATCGGGGTTCCCGATGCGAGGTAATCGAAAAGTTTCATGGGAGATGTCGTTGCAGCAGCATTCCCAGAACGATGAGGATGAACTAAAATATCAGCTGCTTGCAGTAAGCTGGCTAACTGATTTTGGGGCAGGTGGCCTAAAAATGTCACGTTTGGAGTTTGCATTTCTTGAGCTAGTTGCTGATAATCTTGTACTTCAGACGGATTACCACCAGCGAAGACAAACTGAACCTGGGGCATTTCCTTGGCTACCTCAATCAGTAAATTAATACCTTTAAACCCACGCAGTGCCCCGGAATAAACGATTAATTGCTGTCGTTGATTAACTAGTAATTTTTCTCGCCATGTTTTAGCAGCTTCGGGATGCCTTACCAAAAATATTTGATTGAAGCCGTTATGAAGCTTGATCACTTTTTCTGGAGGCATACCATTTTTAATCATACTTTCTCGAATCGGCTCAGCAACTGTTACCGCAATTTGTAAAAGGGGGTTGTGGACAATTTCTGGCTCGAATGGTTTTTGCTTATGGTGATCATGCTCATAAATGGCTGGAATTCCATGCTTAATGGCAGCTTTGACAAAGTTCCAATCTCTGGTATGAACAATTTGAGTAGAAGGAAGAATATGAATGGGAAAATAATACTTACATACTATAGTACTGGAATGAGTCCATTTGCTATTGATTCGAGTAATAGTTGATGGCATCGGTAAGGGAGCGACTCTTAGCTTTTCCTGTAGATTGTAAAAATTACTCAGTTTGGCTTCTGGCTTTCTGGGGTGAAAGGGATGAATCCAGCCAATCGGATTGAAATTGCGCCATCCTTGTTCTAAAAAGCATAACACTGCGGAGTAACCAAGATTGGCGGCAGCATTGGCTAAGTTACAAACTTGAACCAAATGAGCTTGTTGTGGTTGAGGTAAAGAATGTCTAGTAAAAAATAGGTAGTGTTTAGTCATATTGGTAAATGCTATAGCGTTTCTTATTGGGATGAGGTACTAAGGTTTTTGGGAATTGGGAATTGGCTAGTCAACATTGGATGAGATCGGAAGAGCGTCGAATAGCTACATCGCCAGCTGACAC
>JAAHHL010001081.1 GCA_010672185.1 Caldora sp. SIO3E6
TGTTGATGGTGATACCAACCAAGGTTAACAGAGCAAATAGTACTAGGCTAACTGCTGGTCCTGCGATCGCGATCCAAAATGCTTCTGCTGGAGTCTTTGATTCTTTCTCCAGACTGGCTAAGCCACCAAAGAGAAACAAGGTGATCGATTTAACCTCAATTCCCTGCCTAATGGCAACAAAACTATGTCCAAGTTCATGAGCTAAGACAGAGGAAAACAGCAGCAGCGCAGCGACTAATCCCAAGATCCAGGGAAGAACTAGACCCAATTCTGGGAAAGTTGCCGCTAGTTGTGCCCCATCGCTCCAAGCTATCAGAGCCAAGATTAAAAACCAGGACGGATTTAGATAAAAGGGAATACCAAATAAATTGCCAATACGAATGCTGCCGTTCATAAGAACTACCTCAAATTCTTCGGTCTAAGACGTTTTTTTTTAAGTGTCGTCTCTTTCTCTTGCTTATATTGTAACGAAATGTAAAATATATCCTTGTCTCTTTGCTGTCGTAAGATCCGTCCATTATAGTTCGGCTTGGGGCATTAAACTTATCTAGCCCATTTGGGTTAGTATCGGCATAATAGAGATATTCAATAATTGATAATGAACAATGGATAATGGATAATGACCTTTCTTGCCTTATACCACCATGATATTTCTACAGAGTAAAGTATTACCCATCTTAATAATAACTTAGTCATGTCTGTTCTGGAAAACAAAACTCCTTCGTTTTATCGTCAAGAAGATGTCCAACAAATTCTCAATTTAGCGATCGCGCGTCAAGCTGATCAGGGGGAACTGTCCCGAGAACAGCTGGTGGAAATTGCTACGGAATTAGGTATTTCTCCAGAAAATATTCTGCAAGCAGAACAGGAGTGGATAGTTCAGCAAGAAGAACAGCAAAAACGCCGTAAATTCAATCTTTATCGGACTCTTAAGCTTAAGAAAAGTTTTGGTAAGTTTGTTATTATTAATGCTTTTTTAATCGTTATTAATTTGCTAAGTGCTGGGCAGCTTTCTTGGTCACTATATATTTTATTATTCTGGGGCATGAGTTTAGGGGTCAAGGTTTGGAATAATTATCAATTACAGGGAGAAGAGTACGAACAAGCCTTCTCTAAATGGTATCGCAAACAACAAATTACAGAGGCGGCTAATTCGATTTATCTCCGGGTTAATAACTGGCTTAAAGGTTTGTGATAATTAATAATTAATAATTAATAATTAATAATTAATAATTCATTTTGTAGGGGCGGGTTTAGAGATAATTTAGGAACATGCAAGATAACTTTGGTACAAAACCCGCCCTAATGCTAACCCCCATTCTAAATTCTAAATTCTAAATTCTAAATTCTCTCAAGTCCCGATTCAATAAAAGCTTCATTTAAGGAATCAACTAACCCCAGTTGTTCAGCCCACTTTATCAGGTAGCCCTTATCCAGTTTTTCACCCTGAACTTTGAGGATCCCTAAGGTATCACGCCATTGTTTATCAGAACCCGAATATTGCCTCCACCGCAGTTTATTCAAAATAAGATCTTCAGGAGAGGCAAAATAGAGTAAAGTCCCTCCAAACTCAATCAACCTCCGTCGCTGGAATTTTTGTCCCTCAAATTCATTAGTTTCGGCTACCATCAAGTCAGCGCGGCTGATGGTTTCCATATCAGTAATTTGTAGGGTTTTCATCCTACCAGATTTCACATCTTCAACACCAGAGACATAGAATTCATGGCTGATGAGTACGTCAGCAAGACGCTGGATATCGAGGGGAGAAATCTCGATTACCAAGTCTAAATCTTGTGTTGTGCGGGGTTCACCGTAAGAGATTGCAGCTACTCCACCGGTGATGTAATAAGAAATTCCCAATTCCTCAAGAATCGGGTGAAGCTTAACAGCAAGTGAAACTGAGTCCTGAATCCACATCTGAGGGTCACTAGTAGGAATGTAATCAGAGGGGCAATGCTCTTGTAACCAAGCAAAAGCAATCTTTTGAGCGAACTGTTTTTGGGAAAGTTCCCCAAAATGTTGCTTGAGAGAAGACAATGATAGCTTACGAGCACTACGGGTTAAGGAGGCTGCCATTCTTAACCGCTCGGTTGGTGTACGTTGTCTGAGTAAGTGGAACGTCAGTAGGTCTGTTTCAATGGTGGTATCTTCTGCCTGGGGACGGTAACCAGGCTTGATGGTGAATTTCGGTATCGCCTGAATCATGTCTAACCGCTTGGTAGGGGTTGAAATTTAAGGAAGAGAGTAAGGCAAAATGCTCTCCTGAGGATGATAAAATATACTTACCATAGCACCAAGCAAGTGTTACCTACTGAACTTGACTGTAATCGTGGATAATCAACCAGTCATTACTCGAACAGAGCGCGGTCTGACAATTTCAGGCACAAGAATAACTTTGTATCAGTTAATGGATTATATTCACGCCAACTACCCGCGTCGTTTAATCCGTCATCAATTTTATCTAACTGATGAGCAATTTGATGTAGCGATGTCTTACATTGATGCTCATTACGAAGAAGTGGAACTAGAATATCAAACTGTATTACAGCAAGCAGAAGAGATTCGGCAGTATTGGGAAGAGCGTAACAAAGAACGCATTGCTTATATTGCTAAGTTGCCACCGAAACCTGAGTATCAATCTGCTTGGCAAAAATTGCTCTCACGTAAAGCTAAGCGAGCAGCAATAAACCAGTGATTTTCTTGATAGATCATAATTTAGGATAATATTCATTCTGGTTGGGGTGCAAAGCTTGCACCCGCCAGGTATCTCTTCACCTCTCATCAGGATTGAGACGAATCATTGCCCAAGTAACATAGGTACCTATGGGACTCCAGATAACATAGGGTAAGAGCAAGAATCCGGCTGTGAGAGAAACGGGAAAGACATTCCCAATAAGGATAATCCCTAATATTGAACCAATAGCACCGATGATTGTCCCTACCAGCAAACTGCGTAACCTAAACATAATTGGTGTGTAGGCCATAATAGCAATTTCTACACAGAGGTAAAA
>JAAHHL010001082.1 GCA_010672185.1 Caldora sp. SIO3E6
TCTCAGCTCCCTCAGCTCCCTCCGCTTCCTCAGCTCCCTCAGCTCCCTCAGCTCCCTCAGCTCCCCCAGCTCCCTCAGCGGCTTCCTACTAATGACCGATGACCGATGACAAATGAGTTAACTTCTTGTCTGGCCCAACTATCTGCTGCCAAAATATCCTCTAAACTAGGATTAAGACAGTTATCCTCCCGGTGGCGATCGCACACATGTTCAATACAACGGGCAATATCCAAGTAACCGATTTTTTCTTCTAAAAATAGTGCCACTGCTTGCTCATTGGCTGCATTCAAAACCGCTGGCATCGAACCCCCGGCTCTACCTGCGGCATAAGCTAGTTGCATACAAGGATACTTCTGATGGTCTGGTTCCCTAAAAGTCAAATTTCCTGCTTTCACTAAATCCAGCTGTTCCCAATCAGTATAAAGGCGCTCTGGCCATGACAAAGCGTATAGTAAAGGTAAGCGCATATCCGGCCAACCTAATTGAGCTAACACTGAGGTATCTTGTAGTTCAATAAGGGAATGAATAATACTTTGGGGATGAATCACAATATCGATGTGGTCGTAATCCATACCAAATAGGTAGTGAGCCTCAATCACCTCCAATCCTTTATTCATCAGGGTAGCGGAATCTACCGTAATTTTGCGTCCCATCGACCAGTTGGGGTGCTTAATAGCATCAGCAACCTTAACTTGAGGCAACTTCTCCACGGGCCAATCTCGGAAAGCTCCCCCAGATGCTGTCAGCAGAATGCGCCGCAAGCCCCCCGCTGGAACTCCCTGGAGGCACTGAAAAATAGCGGAATGCTCTGAGTCCGCCGGTAACAGCTTAACACCATGTTTTTCCAATAACGGCAGCACCACCGGACCACCAGCAATCAAGGTTTCCTTATTCGCCAAGGCAATATCTTTACCCGCTTCAATAGCAGCAATGGTTGGTAACAAACCAGCACAGCCAACAATGCCAGTAACTACAGCTTCTGCATCCCCATACCTAGCTACTTCTGCGACTCCAGCTTCTCCCGCCAGGAGAATTGGTTGGGGGTCAAGATCCGCAACTGCCTCTTGCAAAGCCGAAAACTTCTCTTGAGCAAAGATAGCTGCAATCGCAGGTTTAAATTGCCTAATCTGAGTAGCTAACATTTCTACATTACTTCCTGCTGCCAATCCTACCAGTCGAAATTGGTCAGGATACTGAGTCACAATATCTAAGGTTTGAGTACCGATGGAGCCGGTGGAACCAAGAAGAGTTATTGATTTCATCAAAAATTTTCGCTAATTGGCAAATCTCGTTATGATTCCACTATAAAATTCTTTGGGTGCGGTTCTTTGAGAAAGAAGGTATAATTTCCCAGGGTCAAGATAACAAGCTAGTCAGAGTAATCTTTTGGGAAAAAAAGAACTCGATGAGACAAGCTGCAATAAAAGCCAAAAACGGATGAGAAAATTTTCTATATTCAGTAAGCTATTCCTGTTGGTCGCGTTGTTTTTCTTGACTACTCCTGGTAGAAGACTCAGAGAACTGGTAACTCCTCACTTCACCAAGACACCGAAAAAAGGAGATAAGATTGGTAAGTACACAGTTACTAGTCCTTGGGGGCCAAGAAACCTAGGAATTGCAGGAGCCTCTACTTTCCATCAAGGGGTAGATCTAAATACACCAGTAGGAACACCATTGTACGCGATCGGTAAATCTGGAGCTTTTATCGATGTCCAATGCTGGACGGATCAAAAAGGCGGCGGCTTGGTGGCATCTTATAAGTCTTTAGGCATCTCTTTTGACTACCTTCATCTCTCTAAATGTTATCCAGGAAAACAACCAGCAGGATCTGTTATTGCTCTGTCGGGAGCATCTGGTGTTGGTAGTGGGCCTCACTTTCACTTCCAACAACGGAATGTCTTAGGGAAGAAAGTACCTCCTCAAGCTAAGTACATCGAATGGTCCCTTACAGGTAGGGAATAGAGAATTGGGAATTGGGAATTGGGAATTGGGAATTGGGAATAGTAATAAAATTTGACGATTTCAGCATTGGAATTGATTGTTGTCACTGAATCTATTAAGTATTTTTATACTGGTGCAAGATTTCAGTCATTAGTGAGAGTTGTGACCAAAATCCCCAAGATTTGTTCTATTTGCTTAATGGAATAATCAATAGGATCGATAAAAGCAGTTTGATTGACTAGTTTGAGAAACTTCCAATCTGTTCCCGTGGTCACAGTACCCCAAATCGTTTCTACTGATTGTCCTTGTCGTTGGTTAAACAGTTGTGCTGCTAACATCGTCGCTAGACACTGTCCTAACCCTGATTTTAAGCTTTCATTCTTAGCCTCAATAATTGTCACAACAGGGCAAGTGATTTCATATTGCTCCAGGGAACGGCTGAGGATAAAATCACATCGACCTTCCAAACCCTTAGTAGCATCAATATTAAATTCAGTACCAGAAAAGAGACTAATTTGATGCTGCAAATATCGCCTTACCTCAATTAAAACTGGCATGATGACCAGTTCTGAGCGAGCTTTTTCAGTGTTGATGGCAGTAACGAGGGGTAGATGCTCTTTGAGTACAAATGTTAGATAATCGCTGGGTGGAATTGGCTGAATTTCCGGAAACAGGGGTGTGTTTTCTTCTACTGCTAAGTGTAAATCGGTTTTGACTTTGCTCAGAGTAAAGTTGCTGTATGCCATTTTTCCCAGTCCTTATCTTACGCTGTATCTATCTTAGTCTCTCATTGGGAATGATTCTGGGTATATGTAATACAGCCCTAAAAATTTATTTTCTACATTTAATACTAATACCTAATTTTGCTCAATTCTCTCTAACTATCCGAAGACCTTCCCACACTGGCATCCTTCCCAATACTGCTCGGATAAGCTCAAATCCCTCTCCCTCGCTTTCTTTCCTCCCACACCTCCCACACTCCCCACACTCCCCACACTCTCTTAACCGAGCAGTATTGGCATCCTTCCTGCTTGTCGCCCATCTAGTAGTGCTCTTTATCCTC
>JAAHHL010001083.1 GCA_010672185.1 Caldora sp. SIO3E6
TGAATCTAAGCCCTTGCGGAGTGGCATGAAAATTCTTGACCCATGTTGTGGTTCTGGAATATTTCTGGTACTAGCTTATCGAAAACTGATTGAGCTAGCACTAGCACAAAGTCCAAACAATAAGTTAAAGCCTACAGAACTAAGGAAAATTCTCTGTGAAAGTCTCTATGGCATAGAACGAAATAAAGAGGCTTGTTCTGTCGCTGAATTCAGCCTGATCTTGACATTACTCAACTACATTGATCCTCCTGATTTGCACAGAAACAAACAATTTAAGTTTCCTTCACTCCACAATACACAAATCTTTGAATGCGATTTCTTTGATGATGAGTCAGATTTCTGGCAGCAGAACAAAAAGTTTGACTGGATCGTTGGTAATCCTCCCTGGATTGAACTCAAAAAAAATACCAGAGGTGAGGATTTTGCACGGGAATGGATTTTGAACAATATTAAGGAGCATCCTGTTGGTGGTAATCGAGTTTGTGAAGCTTTTACTTGGCGAGTCACTGACTTACTCGATGATCATGGCTATGTTGCATTGCTAGTTCATGCGACTAGTTTATTTAACAAAGAATCACAGAAATACAGGAAGTCTTTTTTTGAGCATCATACAGTGGTAAGAGCTACAAACTTCTCGCATTTAGCATACATACTATTTGGCAGTCAAGGAAAAGAACCTGCTGCAACTATAATTTATAGAAAAGCAGAAATAGCAAAAACTGAGATTGTTCACTATGCTCCATTTGTTGTAAATCAGCTTTTCAATCGTCCTTGGATAAAAGGTAAGAATAAAATTACATGGACAATTTCTATTAACGAGAATGAAATATCAACCATTTCGCCGCAAGATGCTCAAACAGGTGAACTGCTTGTCTGGAAAACAGCCCTTTGGGGGACACTGAGAGATAGAAGAATAATAAATCGTCTTAAGAAGATATTCCCTGTTGCACTACAGGAAATCGTAGATAGTAGAAATTGGAATTTTCATACAGGATTAAAAATTAGAACCCAAGATTCAAAAGATGAGATCGAAGCAGCACCATATTTAGCTGGTTGGAAAAAATTTGATATTCATGCTATGTCAAGGTCTCAGTTTCGCTTCGTAATTCCTGAACAAGCTCTACATCTAATTCCTGATAATTCATTGTTTGTCACAAAGGGACGCAGTTTACCTTTTACAGTAGCACAAAAGCCACACCTGGTCATTAATATAATTAACGGTAGGATTTATTGTGTCTATAGTGATATTGACTTTGTTATTTCAGAACCTCAAGTAGGCATATCTACTAGTGCACAGGATGCGGATTACTTGCGAGCCATTGCAGTTCTACTTAACTCAAGTGTTATTCAGTATTTCTTATTTTTCAACAGTTCTTCTTGGGGCGTTGGTCGTAGTAAGCTTTATGCTGAAGACTTAAGAAAGATTTCTCTGCCTATACTTTCGCCTGTACAAGTTAAAATACTTGCACAACTGGGAAAAAGATTAGCTCAATTAGAAGAAGTTACAAACACCTCTGACGCTTCACTTCAGGATTTATTAGATAATACTGTTGAAGAAATTTTACCAATTTCTAAAAACATGGGAATTATTGCAAGAGAGTTTATCGCTGTAAGACTACAACTGAATCAGGGTAAGTCAGATGTTCCTGCAACTGCATTTCCCAGTGAAGACCATCTTCTGAAGTATGAACTACATCTTAGAGATGAGCTTGATACTTTTACTGAAGGGAGCGGACTTCGACACAAAGTTGAATTGCTCTACTCAAAACAGCTAATCGTATGTTCAGTAGAGTTTGTTCCTTCAAATGCTTCTACTGCTATAGACGTAACTGTTGAGAAAGCACAGGAGGATTTATCTTTATTACTAAATAGCATTCAAGAGAAAGCTAAACAGCAGTTTAGTCAATGGGTTTATGTGCAGCGAAGCCTTCGTATCTTTGAAGATTCAAGGGTCTATATCTGTAAGTCTCCCCGTTTGATCGATTGGACTAGAACCCAAGCACTGAATGACTCCGATGACATTATTGCAGAAATTCTCTCTGCCAACCGTGGACTTCGTGAGGTCATTCGATAATGGGAGCAGAGAAACTTAACTCATTTGCACGAAGTTTTTATGATTATGGTTTTCGTCGAGACGCACATCAGCTACTGGCTTGGGGATATCAAGATACTTTACCAGAAATACACTGCAATCTCACAGAAGAGGAAATTACAGGGCTAATCGTGGAGGCGATAGAGAAAAGGCTTGATGACCCGTCTACTCCAGAAAAATTCGATCGATACTCTATTGATGAAGAGAAGCCAATCGCCGTTGAAGGACGTAAAGGTAAGAAAAGACGTAGATTAGATTTAGTCGTTGTCAGTAGTCACAGCCGTCCAAGACCAAAGTACATCTTTGAAGCTAAACGATTACGTAAAAATGGTTATCCAATTGGAAAATATGTAGGCGAAGATGGGCTACAGTGCTTCGTTCAAGGTGTGTACGCCTCACAATATCCGGAAGCAGCAATGATTGGATATGTCCAAAGTGATATTGCCAGTTATTGGGAATCGGAATTGAAGCGAAGCTTTGATCTTGATCTAAACAACGATTTGCGTATTACACAGCTATTGCAAAAAGCCCAAGTTTTATCATCCATACCTGATGTATGGGTTAGTCAGCATGAACGAGAAGTGGGGAATTTAATAACTGTCTATCATATATTCCTGAATTGTTCAGTATCTTTTGTCTAAACTCATCTGTAGGGGCCGGTTTAGCGACAATTTAGGCCATTTAACCCGAATATTACGCTCAAAACCTGCCCAAGGCTAATCCTCCACTCATATCGGCAAGCGCCTTACCCCGAATGATTGATCACTGACAGAAATAATTGCCCCTGCTGCTAAATCTCCGCAGCATACAGCAAGGACTGTTGAATATCTTCGGCTACTTGAATCCTTGGAACCAAAGAAGACCCCGTAAGACCCACAAATCAGTTATATATAAGGTAAGCTTTTTAT
>JAAHHL010001084.1 GCA_010672185.1 Caldora sp. SIO3E6
GACACGGTATGACGAGTGACTGCGCGAATGGGTTGCATCATTACCAGTTCTTGCCTCCTGCCTTCTGGCACTAGGAGCAGTAGCTCAACCTCCAGGAGGAAATCCTCCCCCCAACACTATAGAAGGAATTGAGGAAGAAATTATTCCTAACCAACCCCAATCTCCTGATTTTCTGCCAGAAGAATCTCCAGCACCACCACCAGAACCAAGTCTGCAAATTCCTGCTTCTCCCCAACTCCCGGAATTTACCATTCCATCCGGTGTGTCCTTCGATGTTAAAAAAGTCGAAGTATTGGACAATACAGTTTTTCAAGCAGAAATCGCCCAGTTAATACAACAATATGAGAACAGTAAAGTAACGTTTGAAGAGTTGCGTCAACTGGTTGCTAAGATTACTAAACTCTATACTGACAACGGCTATGTTACCTCCGGCGCATTTTTACCTCAGCAAGACTTGAGTAATAACGATGTCGTCGAAATCCGGGTAGTTGAGGGTGAGTTAGAAGACATTAAATTTAGCGGATTAAACCGTCTGCGGGAAGGCTATGTGCGCAGTCGCCTCGAACTTGCCACCAACACACCATTAAATCAAAACCGCTTAGAAGAAGCACTGAAACTGCTGCAACTTGACCCTTTACTTAATCAAGTGGAAGCCAAGTTAACCCCAGGCAGCGGCTCTGGTAAGAATATTTTACTAGTCGAAATTGAAGAAGCACCGGCCTTTCACCCAGGGGTTTCTACTGCCAACAATCAATCTCCCAGCATTGGCTCACTACAAACCAGCCTCTTTATTGCTCATGATAATCTTTTGGGTTTTGGCGATCGCATCAACGCTCAATATAGCATTACGGAAGGACTCAACCTTTACGATATCAGCTATGCCATCCCTGTAAATCTCCATAATGGCACTCTGAGGGTTAGCTACAACAACAGCGACAGTAACATTACCGAAGAGCAATTCGAGGAGTTTGAGATCGAAAGCGAAACTCGTAACTTTTCCGTCGGTTTTCGCCAACCGATACTCCGATCACCGGAAAGGGAAGTTGCCTTGAGTTTAGCCCTAGACTTGCGTCGCTCTCAAACCTTCTTACTAGGAGAACCCTTTTCCTTTTCCGTCGGCCCAGAAAACGGGGAATCTAAAGTAACAGTACTGCGATTTGCTCAAGATTGGTTAGACCGTAGTAGTCCTAATCGCATATTAGCAGCTCGCTCTCAGTTTAGCTTTGGTTTAGATGCTTTGGATGCCACCGTCAACGACACCGGAACTGATGGACGATTCTTGAGCTGGTTGGGACAATTCCAATGGGTACAACAGTTGTCACCGAAAGCAAACCTGGTAACCCAACTTAATGCTCAGTTAACCCCAGATTCTTTGCTTTCCCTAGAACGCTTTAGTATGGGGGGTGTCGATACCGTCAGGGGCTATCGACAAAATCAATTAGTTGCAGATAATGGTATCCTCGGTTCGGTAGAACTTCGCATTCCCCTCACCTCAGGCTTCAGTAACAGCAGTCTACAACTAGCTCCTTTTTTTGAATTTGGTACAGCTTGGAATAATGCAGACCCTGACCCTGACCCTGCCACCATCGCCAGCCTGGGACTAGGTTTACGCTGGCAGGTTTTCTCTGATTTAAATTTGCACCTAGACTATGGCATCCCATTAATTGAAGTCAACAACCGAGGAAACTCACTACAAGAGCATGGTTTCCACTTTTCGGTACGCTATCGCCTTGGTAATGAATAATTAATAATGGATAATGGATAATTAATAATGGATAATGGATAATTAATAATGGATAATGGATAATTAATAATTAATATCATATCCGCTTTCCAAGCACCCGGTTTCGCTTAAACTTTCTTTTCCTTCTGCCCTCTGCCTTGTGCCTTCTACCCTCTGCCTTCTGCTATATATATGTAGGGCTTGCCTCATCAAGTCGATTGACGCGGGTTTTGAAGTAATAAGCGCCTAACGGCGAATTCAAAATTCAAAATTCAAAATTCAAGCATTGATGAATCGCCGAAAAAGAAGTGAGAAACTAGTCATATCAAGGGATTCAGCCCTAAATGTGTGATTCTAGTTTCTGAAGAGCTCCTGAGGAGCGCTTTGCGCCCCCAATTGAATGGGAGAAACACTTTGGGGAGCAGTAGGGGCGATTAGCCATTAGCCATTAGCCATTAGCCATTAGCTATTAGCCATTAGCCATTAGCCATTAGCTTTAAGCGTGTTTCTCGAGAGTAATAAGTAATAAGTAATAAGTTAAGAGTTCAGGAGGAATTTTCTGATACAAGTGCAAGATTTTTGAACTAAAAAATACCATTTTCTTGCACTTTGCGAGACTAAAAACGATTGAAAAGCTTGTCTAGTATGGCTGACCCACTTATTCAGCAAACCCTAATTAAGACGCAAGGCATGGGGAATAGGATAAAATTCCACATCGAAAAATAAGATAAGAAACTAGTCAACTTCCCTTAGCTCCTGTTCCCCTCCTTGGAGGGGCTAGGGGTGGGTTTCTGCCTCCTGCCTAGTCTGCGGCAACGGCTTTGCCGAACTGCCTTTTGCTATAGAATTCCAAGGCTCTTGCCAAGGCCCCCCACCTATTTCTAATCCACAAACAGAACTACTTGCCTTCAAGATAGTTTTTGATTTATTGGTACTTCGCTCTCGTAGTTCCAAAGTCAACTTACCTTGCATTGTATCCCGGCAGAAAAAGATTAAACCTTGTTGAGTTGGTGCTCGTAGGGGTGTTCCTGGTAAGTTGGTAGTGCCAGTTAACTCAACTTCATACTCAGCATTTCTAGCTTGCATCTGCCAGTTACCCCAAGGTTGAATCTGCCAGGTGACTTGTGAGTTCCAGGGTACGAATTCATAGAACTTACCCCGATAGTGGATACCAACCAAAGCGGCAGATTCTTCCCACCACAGCACCTTCCTGATACCACCACCCGCAGTTAGAGCCAGATCAGTTTCCTGCTCAAAGCTGTTGCAATTGAG
>JAAHHL010001085.1 GCA_010672185.1 Caldora sp. SIO3E6
TCAGTGCCAAGCTATAAACCACAGTATCCCCTGGCTCGGCTGCGGCTCTATCAGCTGTTTTGGTTAGCTCTAGCCTGGGTTGCGCTGCTGTCAACAGAGCTTCGTTGGAATTAACCGGTTCGTCGAGATTGTCAGCAGAGGCTGAGGCGGTATTGGAGATTTGGGCAATAGCAGGAGCAATGCCTACAGCTAGTAAGCCCGTAACGGTTAAGGTTAGAGGAATCACCTCCAACCATTGCCTTAATAATTTCATGAGAAGTATTAGTTTGGTAATGCACTCCCAGTCGGAGAGTATCGGTTGAGCAAGGCGAAGAAAAAATGAAATTTAAAGAACATGGAAGATAGACATGTTAAACGCTCCTTTGACAAGACATAAGTCTCGCGATTGCTATCATTTACTGTCAATTTGGAAATTTAGCAAGGATTTTTATCTGTACAACGAATATACAGCTTGTGAGTAGAGTGAGGTAAGTGGCTCAACATAACACAATAAGCTATGAAATGTTGAGTTTCGTTGACAAAACTCACACAACATCGGTAACAATCATCACTCATCATCCTTTCTTTCCACTAAACCTCAACAATAAATAAGCAGTTAACTTATCCCATCTTAGAGACGGGTATGGCACTGGATTCTCCTACACTAACTTTTTATTTATTGTGAGTTGTTAATTTTTTGTGAAAACCATAAAAAATTAACAACTTACTTTACCCAGTCGGCAATCGTACTTTCTACGCATCTTGAGCAAGATGAAAAAGAGAGCTTAATTGGGCAAAATTTAGCTGACTACTTAGTCGATTTACTAACTTATTTACCAAATAGTTGCCATCAGTGACTTTGGTAAATCATTACCATACAATTTAATGTTTACTCTCCAAAAAGGAGATGAACAGACCCCAAAAATTGATTCACGACGGTGGAAAATTGAGGTTAAATATACCCATCACCAAAGCGTCGTGGCAGGAAATTTTAGTCTGTTATGTGAGGAGATGTACTGATATTACCTAGGATAATAATCTGGGCAAATTACTCAATTTTTTCCAGTTTTTGCGTCCATTCAGTTAATCAGTCATAGGATATTTACAATCCTTAGTAAATTAACAAAGAACACTGACTCTTGCTGCAACGCACCCTGCATAAATCTTGCTGCAACACACCCTTAATCAAAACTTTGTCAGCTCTGTTATTTGATTTACTTTCAAGATGTTATCGTAGCAAATTGAGGCGACAAATCAATCATTTTAGCACAGGCGAAAGGAAATTATCTCTTAAGGAGTAAGACCAAAGCAATAATGAGATTCTCAACCAAGTTAGGGAGTCTTCCAATGGAAGCAAATGCAAGGGTTATTGGTTGTTAGCTGTTGGTTGTTTGTTAAGAAAGACAAAGGGATTAGTCTGGAGAATCCAGGTTTGAATAGCCGCAGCAACCCCATCTGCCTCAACGCTAGGAGCAACCCAATCTGCGATCGCTTGAACTGCTTCTGGTGCATTACCCATTGCGACACCAATCCCAGCGTACTTGAGCATTTCCACATCGTTGAATTCATTGCCAATCGCCATCACCTGTTCCCGTTGGAGTACCAATAACGTCTCTGCTAGGTAATTTACCGCTGTTCCCTTATTCGCATTGGGATGGACTGCCTCCAAGGAGATTTCCTCAAATTGGGTGAGGCACAGCTGGGTTGGATTATGGTTATAGTGTTGCTGCAGGCTATGCAATAACTGTGAGAGCATGTGAGAGTCTTGACTGAGGGCTTTCACTTTGGTGAGACCTTGGTCTAACACCTGTCGTAAATCACTAACAGGAATAGCTTGTAACTGAAACTGCTCTAAATAAGCCAGAGTAGTGGCATCAAAATTCTGTATGAAAATTTTGTCTTCTATATGGATGTGAATTGAGAGGCGCTCTTCCCTTTCGTGATGCTCCAGGTAATCCAAAAGTTGGGCAGCAACTTGAGGTTCTATAGACAAGTGACGGAGAACAGTTCCCGTTTGTGGCTCTCGGATTAATGCCCCGTCGTAAGCAATCAGTGGTAAAGTCGAGCCGATATCCTTATAGAAGGGTAGAGCAGACTGGTACGAACGACCTGTAGCAAGGGCAACCTGAACTCCCTGAGTTTGAGCTGCCTGAACCGCCTCGATGACGGTTTGGCGGATACCATTGAATTCTCCTGTGATCGTACCATCAATATCTAAGATCAGCAGGCGGATGTCCGGGGGAGAAAGGGAGTTTGTATAAGGAGACATTAAGTAGTATTAAATTCAAGCACCTGAATTATTACCTGATTCCATCCTGATTAAATTGTTCCCACTAACAGGGCGTTGCTCTTCTTTTTTCTCTAGATCCTACATCCTACACCCCAAACCCTGAATACTTTACAGCTCTTTTTTCCTCTTTGAGACTTTTTTCACTGGTGGGCTATTTTAATGTCCCCTGCACTAGTGCAGTTAGGCACAAGTTCTTGAGCACCTCAAAAGAGACAAGGGAGACAAGGAAGACAAGGAAGACAAGGAAGACAAGGAAATTTTAGCTGCTCAGTTATTTCCGCTACCCTGCACTAGAGCGAGTTGAGTTAAATTCCCAAATTTTCGTTAAATTTAAAAGGTGAGTGGCGAAGTAAGGAAGGATAGATGTCAGCACAACTGTTACTAGTAGACGATGAGCCAGGACTAAGGGAAGCAGTCCAAGATTATTTACAAGAACATGGATTTACGGTACAAGCTGCTAGTAATGCTGGTGATGCTTGGCAAATGTTACAAACTAGAACACCTGACCTAGTTATTTCTGACATTATGATGCCTCAAGTGGATGGGTATCAGTTCCTAGAGCAACTGCGGGAGGATCCTCGCTTCAAATCCTTGCCAGTGGTATTTCTCACGGCTCGCGGAATGACTACAGATCGTATTCAAGGCTATCAAGCGGGTTGTGATGCCTATCTCCCAAAACCTTTTGATCCAGATGAATTAGTAGCGATTGTAGAAAACTTGTTGA
>JAAHHL010001086.1 GCA_010672185.1 Caldora sp. SIO3E6
TGGGGGTTGTCGCAGACTTTCAGCAATGAATTCTGCTTGTAAGGCGGTGGGTGGGTGTTGTGTTCTTTTTTGTGCCACCTTTAACCATGCCTCAGCACTGCGTAAGTTATAGCCTCGTAGCAGAATACTGGGATTGGAATATTGCTTTTGCCACTTCAGTGCTTTCGTCAGTAATATCTTATGCTCTCGATAGTAAGCCTCATCCTGATGCAGAATTCTCAATAATTCACTTTCATCAAGCCGATAATCCTCTTCTTTGACATTGTCGGTGAGGTCAATATACTTTAATTCCCGTAGGGCTAACGGCACTTGTGCCTCTGCAGTGTCCCTTACCAATACTGGAATAATCCGCTTGTGCAGTGATACCGCCAAGTCTAATTCTTGTTGACAGTAAGTTGAATTTACCGAATCCGGTGACAGTAGATAGACTAAATTATCCGCCTGTTCAATTCCCCGCTTAATCGCCTCCTCCAAGGCTTCTCCGGTACGAATATCTGTTGTGTTTGTCCAAACGGTAATACTTTCTCGCCTTAAACTGCAACTAATTTTTGCCATCGTCTCTTGATCCTGATCACTGTAGGCAATAACCACCTGCGTCATCAAGTTATTGGCATTTTTGACACTTTCAGTGATGTATTCGCAATGTAAGTCAGTGGGAGTACAAGGGGGTTGTTCCTCCTTAAATCGTATCTTTAGCCAAGCTTCAGCCTGTTGTCTTTCTTCCCCAACTAAGAGCCAGCTATGTTGCTTTTGATTCCTCTCCCACTCCAATGCTTTAACTAACAAACGACTGTGTTGTGCTACATAGTCGGTATGAGAACGGAGTAACTTAACCAAGTCGGCTAAGGATTTTTCCAAATCGTCTGTCTCCTCTTGGAAATACACCCAATTCAGTTTACGGATGGTGGGGTGCATATTCTGATAGCTTTCGTGCAACCCCTTTTCC
Source organism: Caldora sp. SIO3E6 (assembly GCA_010672185.1). GTDB lineage: Bacteria > Cyanobacteriota > Cyanobacteriia > Cyanobacteriales > Coleofasciculaceae > Caldora. The sequence continues at coordinate 947 of JAAHHL010001086.1, forward strand.
TGATACGCTTCCCACTCTTCCTGAGTGCCCTGGGGATAGCGTTGCTGCCAGGTTGACTGGCTAATCGCCATAACGTGCAATAGAGGGATAATCCGTTTATTGAGCTTAATCGCTAGTTCAATTTCTTTGAGGCAATAGGGGGAATTGACGGCATGAGGAGCAATAACAAAGAGGAAGTGATGGGATTTTTCAATGCCATCGTCAATCTGATGCTGGAAGTCTACTGCTAGGGGAATATCATTGAAATCAAACCAGACTTTAAAATCCTGTTCCTGGAGACGAGCTTGAAGTTTTTGGGCAAAGGCTTTACTATCGGCTCGTCCATAGGAGATAAAGGCATCAAAGAGGGTTGTCATTTCCTAATACCTGTCCCAAGATAGGTGGTTTGAGTATCCTCATTATAGAGCTATATTCTCTTTAGGAATTATATCGCAATGGGTCGATTCAGTTCATGCGATCGCTTTAGTGGCATTCATTGGAAAACTGACGGATTCTTTTGTGCGCGATCGCAATCATTTATCGTTTTTACTCACATCTTGCACTAGTACAAAAATACCAAACAAATAGAGCAAGTAACTGAAAAAAAGAAGCAAATATCAAAAATTTTAGTTATTTTTGGGCTTCAAGGATACTTTTACTTCTGTTTAATCCCAAAATATACTTCTTACTTCTTCTGCCTCCTGACTTCTAATTTTCAGAGGTAAACATTGAAGATGCAAGATCTGAGTTTTACATGAAGTGGTGCGTTACGCTACGCTAACACACCCTACATCCTACATCCTTAACCCATAATCCTAAAAATGTAGGTTGGGTGTAACGGAGTGAAACCCAACGCAGCACTCTCCCTTGTTGGGTTGCGCTATCGCTACACCCAACCTACTTAGGGTCTGCCTCATCAAGTCGATTGACGCGGGTTTTGAAGTAATAAGTAATAAGTAATAAGTAATAAGTAATAAGTTAAGAGTTCAGGAGAAATTTTCTGATAAAAGTGCAAGGTTTTTGAACTAAAAAATACCATTTCCTTGCACTTTGCGAGACAAAAAACGATTGAAAGCCTTCTCTGGCATGGCTTACACACTTATGCAGCAAACCCTACTTATTCCACTACTTTGGTTGCAACAAGGCTCTAAGGGAAGAAAGAAAGTTGCAAGAGAGAAAGGAATTGTAAATGATTATCCGAACTTGATATTAACCCTTGATAGTTGAGTGAAATGTTTGAGTAATTACAGGGGTTGCTCTCTTGCGATCGCTTCTGGAAAATTCATCAAAGAGTTCAAAAAATTGCTTGAGGGCTTATATCAAGTTCGGATAATCACTTATAATTCCCTTCTCCCTTGCAACCTTCTTTCTTCCCTCCTGCCTCCTGCCTCCTGCCTCCTGCCTCCTGCCTCCTGCCTCCTGCCTTCTGCCTCCTGCCTCCTGCCTTCTGCCTCCTGAAATTATCAATTCACCAAATAATCAAAACCATCTACATTAATCCTGGCAACTATATAAGATCGCTGCTGTTGTAAAATCTGCTTAAATTCTTCCTTACCTAACCTGCCTTGCAAAATTGTCACAAGATTGGCAGCTTGTTGCGACTCCTTTGCCTGTTTTTGCTCTAGCAGATACATCCCTAAGCAAGCGTAAACTACAGCAGATGGGAGTTGATTGAGTTGATAAGTTGCCTCGGCGATGGCGGCATAACTCAAACCTTCTAACTCAAGATTGCCAATCCTGGTAGACAGATTCAGACTTTTTTCTAAATAAGATGTTGCTGTGCTAGTTTGGTCTGAGATCAGATATGCTATACCCAATCCCAAAGCGCAGAATACCTCACAGAGGAAATCTTGGTGTTTTTCTGCTAGTTTTAACCCCCGCTTCAGCCTTTGGATGCAGGGCTCAAGCTCCAATGCGGTAATATGTTCTTGTTGTTGTGCTTGACGAACTTCTGCATATCCCAAATTAGCGATCGCATTGGTTTCTCCGAGAGCATCACCACTCTGACGGGAGAATAGCAGTGCTCTTTGCCCATAATCAATAGCTGCTGCAAACTCCCTTTGGCA
>JAAHHL010001087.1 GCA_010672185.1 Caldora sp. SIO3E6
TCTGCCAACTTCATTTCAGTTACCACATGGGCTTCAGCTGGGCCATACTGGTTAATTAACTGGCACTGTCCTACATGGTCAAAAAAATTAACGATAGGTGGAGTGATTTTTAACTGTTCTCCTGCCGTAATAATCTCTCGCAAAGTAACAGGAAAACCCTGGCTTTCTCCCGCCTCAATCGCCAATTGCTCCAAAAAAGCAAAAGGCAAAAACAGTCTTTCTATCTTTTGAGCAAGTAGAAACTCGAGCAAAGCGGAGGGGTCCCGGCGCTGTTGATCGTCAATCAGATACAGGGTTCCTCCCGTACATAGGGTAAAGAAAATTTCCTGAGTCGCTACATCAAAACCCGGGGAAGCAAATTGTAGGGTTTTGGCTGCACCAGACAAGCTTTGGGCTTGGGTTGAGATCAGATTGACAAGGGTGCAGTGGTTCATGGCAATCCCTTTCGGCTGACCTGTAGAGCCTGAAGTGTAAATGATATAAAGAAGATTGTCTCCTCTTACCCCTACCGCTGGATTGTCTCGGGACTGACAGTTAATTAAACTCTCCTCCCTATCGAGGCAGCAGACTGGCATACCTGAAATAGGTAGACTATTAAGCAACTCCGTTTTAGTCAACAGCAGATGTAACTGGCTATCAACTAGCATGTGACTTACACGTTCTGGAGGGTAAGTTGTGTCTATGGGCACATAAGCACCCCCTGCTTTGAGGACTCCAAGCATGGAAATCACCATTTCTACCGAACGGTCCAGAAAAATGCCAATTGTTGTCTCCGGTTTGACACCCTTTTGCAAGAGATAATAGGCGAGTTGATTGGCTTTTTCGTTAAGTTCTTGGTAAGTCCACTGTTTACTCCCAGACACCAGGGCTGTAGTATCAGGGATACGATTTACCATAGCCTGAAACATTTCATGGACAGAGCCGATTTTTTGGTCTAGGGAACGGTTTTCCTTTCTTCCCAAAAGCCAAGTTTGCTCTTCTTGAGGCAGAAGCTCAAGCTTCCAAATGAGCGAATCTGGTGCAACTACAATGCTCTCCAGCAAAGTCTGGAAATGGTTGAACATCCGTAATATTGTTTCTCGGTCAAACAAATCGGTATTGTAGAAAAAGCTTCCTGAGAGTCCACCAACTTTTTCTCCAGAAGAAATACCAATTTTGTCATCCTCCCATAAATGGAGTTCGAGATCGAATCGGGTGTATTCAAATTCATACTTTAAGGGTGATACCGTTAGGTTATTGAGCTTGACGGCTTCAATGGAAACATTCTGGAGAGCAAACAGAACTTGAACTAGTGGATTGCGACTGAGCTCCCGTTCTGGTTGCAACTCATCTACTAGTTTTTCAAAGGGTAGAGTTTGATGAGTATAAGCATCCTTAGTGACAAGGCGAACCTGTTGCAGCAGTTCTCGAAAAGTAGGGGAACCGGAAAAATCAATAGGTATGGCCAAAGTATTGACAAAAAAACCAAGCAACCCTTCAATTTCCTGGCGATCGCGATTGGCAATGGGAGAACCGATTGCTAACTTGGAGGCATTAGAGTAACGATGGAGTAGTGTAGCGAAGGCGGCGATGAGCAGCATATACAAAGTCACTCCTTCCTCTCTGCTCAGAACTTTCAGCTGGTTCAACAAAGCAGGAGGGATAGACACTGATAATACACCCCCTTGATAGCTTTGAATCGGCGGTCGCACTCGATCCGTCGGCACTTCTAAGGGCACTAAATCAGCTAGATGCTGCTTCCAATAAGATAATTGGGACTCTAAGACTTCTCCTTGTAGCCATTCTCGCTGCCAAACTGCAAAATCAGCGTATTGAATAGGGAGCTCAGCTAAAGGGGAAGGTTCATTAAGACAATAAGCATCATAGAGTGTACCCAGTTCCCGATTAAATACACCAAGAGACCATCCGTCAAAAATGATGTGATGGATATTGACAAACAAAATATGTTCTTGCTCACTGAGGCAAAATAGCAAAACCCGGAGCAATGGTCCATTACTGAGATCAAAAGGTTTTTTTGCTCCCAGGAAAACCTGTTTTTGCACAGCAATTTCTTGTTCGTCTGGCTTAAGATGTTCTAAGTTGACTACGGGAATGTCCACTGACCCATCAGGGGCTATCACCTGCACCGGCTGTCCATCTTTTGTACTAAAGGTAGTCCTCAAAGTTTCATGGCGTTGAACTAGGGCTTTAAGGCTTTGCTCCAAGGCAGTTATCTTGAGGCTCCCGGTCAGTTTGATGAGTGATGGGATGTTGTAGGCTGGACTTTCCGGGACTAAGCGGTCAAGGAACCATAGCCGTTCTTGAGCGAAGGAAAGGGGTAAAATTTTCAGGCTGGTTTTCTTTTTTTCAATCAGTTCTGCCAGCAGTTTTCGCTTTTCGGCTTCCGATAAATTTTGCAGTTGTTGTCTAGATATTTTCATATATTTGTTGGTTAAAGTAACAGCGTTTTACATGAAAAATTCTTACAACTGTTCCGACAACATTTCATCTAGAAGTGCATTAACTTTTTCATCAGATAAAAGTTGAACTTTAGCAGATATTTCAGCTTGATTTTGTTCTTGAACTTTAGGGATATTCTGGGTTAGCTCTTCCTGAAGATTACAGTTCTCCATGGCACGGACCACTCCCGCGATCGTAGGGTTCTCCATGAATAAATCTGGGGTAATCGCAATCTTCAAAGTTTCACGGATGCGTGAAACAACTTGAACAACTTGTAAGGAATCCCCATTGAGTTCAAAAAAGTCATCATAAATACCCACCGACTCCCTGCAAAGTATATCTTGCCAGATCTGGGCTACTATTTGTTCTTGGTCATTAGTAGGAGATACATAGGTAGTTGTTAATTGAGACTGAGTATCCTGTGGGGACAAAATTTCCTGTTTTTCACTCTGTATAACTGGTACAGATTTTAGAGCTACCCATTGCTCGATTCTGGCTAACAAATCACCAGTAGAAACCGCAATTTGAGCCGACTCAGGTAAGGAAATTAGA
>JAAHHL010001088.1 GCA_010672185.1 Caldora sp. SIO3E6
GGGGGAGCTGAGGGGGCTGAGGGAGCTGAGGGAGCTGAGGGGGCTGAGGGGGCTGAGGGAGCTGAGGGAGCTGAGGGAGAGGAATACAATTTTTCTGATCCTTTGGGGATTTCCATATATAGGGTTTTGAAGAGTGCCCAAACTCTATCTATATATGGGAGTTGACAAAATGCGCAACCCTTTAATTTGTCACCAAGGACCAATGACTAATGACCAATGACCAATAACAAAGTTAAAGATTCTTTAAATTATATATAAAAAAAATAAAAATAATGATGAAATTAGTTAACTTTTTACCCAATTGAGGGCAAAAAATGCCAATAATAGGGGATGTATCTTTTTGTATCACAACAATTAAAAAGTTTTGTATCACTAAAACCTAAGAGTTATTGCTAGCCTCGAATCGCGATCGCGGCTAATACTCTGCGATCGAAGAAAAAAAACAGATGACAGGGGGCTTGAAGAATGAAGAATGAAGAATGGGGAATTGGGGAATTGGGAATGGGTGAGTATAAATATCCCCTTTGTCTGCCTTATCTCCCTTGTCTCCCTACTACCTTGTTTCTTCACAAGCTCTGCTGCACAAATTTTTCAAGTTAGAATGATTACCGATCCAAGAGCAACTCTAATTTCTACAGCTAGTCAGTTTTATCAGTCAGGTTGGATGGTGGGAACCGCAGGCAATCTCTCTGCTCAATTGTCAGATGGTAGTTTTTGGATTACTGCCAGTGGGTGCAATAAAGGGCAGCTAGGTATCAGTGACTTCATCCGCATTGGCCGCGATGGTAAGGTTTTGGAGCAACCAGCTCCTGAGCTCCGTCCTTCAGCTGAAACTAGTATTCATCAGGCAATCTACTCAATATTTCCAGAGGCTAAGGCTTGCTATCACATTCATTCGATTGAAGCTAATTTGGTTTCTGGTTTTACTGATGGGGATAAGTTACCTTTACCGCCTTTGGAGATGCTCAAAGGCTTAGGTATTTGGTTAGAAAACCCCCAGGTGAATATCCCCATATTTACCAACCATTTAGAGGTAAAACGGATTGCCGATGATATTTGCGATCGCTTTAAAACTGTACCGCCACTGGTGAGGGTTTTGCTCATTCGGCATCATGGTGTAACAGTTTGGGCAGATTCCCTAGACAGTGCCCGTAATTACGTAGAAATAGCTGAGTATATCTTTCGGTATATGGTGGCTGCTCGCCAAGTTGGCATTTAGGAGCCGTTAGCCAAAGAACAAAGAAATATTTCTCAATATTGAAAGAGGAGACAGAGGAATTAATGCAAGTCAAACAGGATTTATTCGCCAAGGCTTGGAAGGCACTAGAAGATTCCGTAATCTACTACCAAGGAAATCCGGTAGGGACAGTCGCAGCTCATGATCCAGATGTAGAAGCGCTCAATTACGACCATTGCTTCGTCCGAGATTTTATGTCTTCAGCCTTTGTCTTTCTGTTTAATGGTAAAACGGACATTGTACGTAATTTCTTGATCGAGACTTTGGCTCTCCAAAATGAGACCAAGCAAATGGATTGCTTTAATGCTGGTCAAGGTTTGATGCCCGCTAGCTTTAAAGTACTAAATAAACAGGGTCAACAATATATTAGTGCAGATTTTGGGGAACATGCGATCGGCAGGGTTACCCCAGTTGATTCTAGCCTGTGGTGGATTATCCTCTTGCGGTCTTATGTCAAAGCGACAGGAGATTTAGACTTAGCTCATCAACCGGACTGTCAAAGGGGAATTATCGAAATTCTCAAGCTTTGCTTAGCTGATCGATTTGATATGTTTCCCACTTTGTTAGTGCCAGATGGCTCATTTATGATTGACCGTCGGATGGGAGTTTATGGTCATCCCCTAGAAATCCAATCTTTATTTTATGCTGCTTTGAGGGCAGCAAGGGAATTACTGGCCCCAGGTCGTCAGGGGGACGTGTATAACCAGTTTATTACTCAGCGTTTGAATACCCTCAATTTCCATATTCGGGAATATTATTGGTTAGATTTGAAGCGTTTGAACGATATTTATCGCTTTCGAGGGGAAGAGTTCGGCACAACAGCAGTCAATAAATTTAATATTTATCCAGAGTCTATTCCCGATTGGTTGACGGAATGGATACCAGATCGGGGAGGTTATCTAGCGGGGAATTTGGGACCAGCGCGGATGGATTTTCGCTTTTTTGCCCAAGGCAACTTGTTAGCCATCATAAGTTCTTTGGCTAGTGATCAAGAGTCCGACTGGATTATGGATCTCATCGAACAACGATGGGATGATTTGATCGGAAGTATGCCAATGAAAATCTGTTTTCCCGCAGTAGAAGGTCTGGAATGGAAGATTATTACTGGTTGCGATCCAAAAAATGTCCCCTGGTCATATCATAATGGTGGTAATTGGCCAGTTTTGCTTTGGTCTTTAGTCGCAGCAGCTCAGAAAACCGGTCGAACAAAGCTAGCTCAAAGAGCAATTGAACAAGCGGAAAAGCACTTGTGCGAAGATCAATGGCCAGAATACTATGATGGCAAGAATGGCCGACTAGTTGGGAAAGAAGCACGCAAATATCAAAGTTGGACAATTGCCGGGTATTTAATCGCCAAGGAGTTGATGGCTAATCCTGATTATTTAAAGTTATTTAGTTTTGATGAGGATCTCGAATCCCTGAATTGGACTTGTTCTATACCTATGAGTTAAACAAGCAACAGACAACAACAATACACTTTCATCATCAGGGAATAATCTACTTCCATAACCTGGTGGTGATTTTTTATTCAAAGGGCTCTAAGGCGTTACCAAGTCAAGCTGATCATTTATTGCAGTCGCCAGGGCGGTTAAGATATTCTCAGGTAAGGCAAGTTAACAAGGGGCTACCATCCCCTTGTCCTAATAGCCTTGGCTTTGGCCCTATAATGCATTTTGATCTTCAGTACCTATCGTAGTGGACTGACCCACCTAAAATGGTGCAATAGATTTTGGTTTCTAGTTCTTTCTTA
>JAAHHL010001089.1 GCA_010672185.1 Caldora sp. SIO3E6
CTTCCCTGCAAGGGAAGGGGGAGCCGGAAAGCCCCTCTCCTCTTAGGGGAGGGGTTTGGGGAGGGGTCAGACCCCCCAGTCGATTCGCCCACAGTATCCTTAAGTTCCTTGTGGGGCATGGATTTTACTTTAAGTTGACACCAATGGCAAGCATTGCGCCCCTACAGCATGAATATTATCCCAATGTAGCCAGAATTGATATAATACCTAACACCTAACACCTAAAACCTAACACCTAATTAGGGTTTGATTAACTTATCGAGGGCAATCACAACCTCAGGGAAAGCTAAAGCTCTAATTGTCTCCTGATTCCAGACAATATCGACTCGATAGTCTGTACCTGTAGGGTCTCTAAATATTCTCAGTTCACCCCTTTTCAGGTTAATTACCCAATATTCCTGAATCCCTGCTTGAGCGTAAAGCTTACGTTTAGTCTCAGTATCTCTTAGGGGTCGGCTCTTAGCAATCTCGATTAAGAGGTAAATATTTTCCGGTCGTGGGTGATGTTCTCGATAGGAAGTACGCTCTACGATGGCAATATCTGGCTGTGGTTCTGATGTGGGCAGCGTTACCCCTTTACACTCCCTCACCCTAGCGCGAGTGCCCAACAAGTCTCGAAGATAATCTGCTACCTCATCGCCGAGAAAGTCGTGTAGTGGCTCTGTAGGTACCATTTCCACAATATCCCCATCTAACAGTTCAACCTGGCGATCGCACAAGATACCCGCCTTGATCATCTGATGATAATCATCCAGACTCCATTTAGCAATCGTAGGTTGATCAAGTGCTTGAACCATCAAAAAGCTTGAACTTACTTAAAATCATCAATAGTTCCTAATTTTGCGGAAAAACGCGGAAATTAGTTTGCCAGAGTAATCTTGACGCTTGTGAACTACTACACCCTCTATCCCGTTGCCAAAAGCATCTGGGACTACTTATGACAATATGAAAAAATAATAGCAAATATAACCAACAAGGGTGTAGGGTTTGTGAGGAGAAGAGAATCCTCCCACAGCTAAAAGCCTGATTGTGACAAGCTTTGAGTGCGGACTGAGATTTGTTAACCTTTTCTTTACACTTAAGCAGTATCCTAACAAAAGTTTAACTTTGGTAAGTAAGGACACTGAAAAAGCAATGCTTTTAAGCATCAGGTTAATCAATTCGGCTCGCTTAGGGATTTCACTAATCTCAGCGGTGGTTCTGACACTTGGTTTAGCCGCTTGCGGCGGAGATTCTAGTCCATCTGGAGATGCAGCCGATGGTGAAGCGGCAGCAGGTTCTGACTTGTCTGGTGCAATAGCCATTGACGGTTCGAGTACAGTGTTTCCGATCACGGAAGCAATGGCAGAAGAATTTCAAAAAGCTAATCCTGACGTAAAAATCACAGTGGGTGTATCTGGTACAGGGGGTGGCTTCAAAAAATTCTGTGCTGGTGAAACGGACATCTCTGATGCATCTCGCCCCATTAAAAAATCGGAAATCGAAATTTGCGAGAAAGCAGGGATTGAGTACGTTGAACTTCCGGTTGCCTATGATGCTATCTCTGTAGTAGCACACCCAGACAACGATTTTGCTGCATGTCTGACGGTAGAAGAACTGAATAAGATCTGGGGACCTGAATCTGAAATTGATAACTGGAATCAAGTTCGTGATGATTTCCCAGATCAAAAACTGAGTCTTTACGGTCCTGGTACGGATTCTGGTACATTTGACTACTTCACCGATGCGATTAATGGTGAAGAAGGTGCCAGCCGGAGTGACTTTACTGCTAGTGAAGATGATAATGTCATTGTCAACGGTGTTTCTAACGATGAAGGAGCAATGGGCTACTTTGGCTTAGCCTATTATGAGGAAAATCAAGGCAAGCTGAAGGCTGTTGAAGTTGATGACGAGGATGACAGCAATGGGGAAGGCTGTGTGCCGCCAAGTACGGAAACTGTAGACGATACCACCTACCAACCCCTGGCTCGTCCTATCTTTATCTACGTTAAGAAAGAAGCGATCGCTCGCCCGGAACTTAAGGAGTTTGTTGATTTTTACTTAGCAACGGATAGTAAGGAACTAGTGTCTGAGGTGGGTTATATTCCGATGGCGGAGGAAATTTACACCGCAGTACAAGATCGCTTTGAAAATGAGCAGACTGGTAGTGTATTTGCTGGTAAATCTACAGTAGGTGTTAAGTTAAAAGAGGTTCTAGGAAAAGAATAGAAAGAGGATGTCAAGTTCTGCTCCTCACTTACGCCTAATAGCTATACAGATAAGGGCTGAATTAGGCTAGCAAGAGAGAAGCTAGCCTAAGAATTATCTTTAACCTAAAATTAATTCTCATGAATACCAGTTCCTCACCCTTTGAACGGTCAAATAAGAGCCTAATGTGGCAGCCAAACCGTACCCTGAATAAATGGGTACAGCGAGGGGTAGTAGGTATCTTTGCAACGTTTGCACTTGTTTCTGTCTTAACCACCTTTGGTATTGTCTTAACACTAGTGGTGGATGCCTTCGGTTTGTTTCAGGACATCTCCCTCTGGCGATTTCTGACGGATACGGAATGGACACCTCTATTTATCAACCCTCAATTCGGGATTTTTGTTCTTATTAGCGCAACATTGATGACATCTGCGATCGCGATGTTTGTTGCCTTGCCTTTGGGGTTGCTAGCGGCAATTTGCCTAAGTGAATATGCACCCAGAAATTTGCGTCGTTGGCTTAAACCGGCATTGGAAATCCTCGCGGGGATACCTTCCGTTGTCTATGGCTATTTTGCGCTGTTTTTTGTGACGCCAATTCTGCGCTCTTTTATTCCCTGGATGGAACCATTCAATTCCTTAAGCGCTGGTTTGGTAATGGGTATTGCAATTTTACCTACAGTTGCTTCCCTGAGCGAAGACGCGATTTATGCGGTCCCCAACAGCCTCCGACAAGGAGCTTACGCCTTAGGAGCCACTAAACGTGAAGTGATTGTAGGGGTTGTTCTACCGGCAGCTT
>JAAHHL010000109.1 GCA_010672185.1 Caldora sp. SIO3E6
CGACTGGGATAGGTTGAATGATTAGCTACTAGGGTTGAGCTATCAGTTAACAAAAGACACTGCTCAGACGGCAAATTTGCTTGCCATACTAACAATTGCTGTAGTGCCTGAGCATCAGCTTGTCCATAGCTTAAAGGTCGTAAAAACTGATAGCGATTGATGCCAACTGCAACACAAGCGTGATTTGTCATAAGCCTTACCGGGTATTGCTTTTAGTTTAAATGATTAGTCGATCTTTCTCAATTCTCAATTATCACAGTATCCTCAGAGTCACCTAAATCCTCATCCTCAACCAGTTGTTTCTGTTGCTCAACATTCTCAAAACGCACTGTCTCACCTTCGTAGTCATCACTGCTCTGACTATAGGACTTCTCCGGCAACATGGGTTCTCCCGCTGCCATCTCAATAAAGATTGCCGTCTCTTCCTCGCGAAGTAGCTCATCTTCAGGGGTCAGGGTCAGTTTTTGCGGAGCCATAGACCTGTTATACTGCTGAAACTCTTCCAAGGAAAATATGGCTCCACTATTTTCAGCAAATTTACGGCTCTCAGAATCCAGCTGAGCTTCAAACAAGCAGGCATTGCTGAGATTAGATCCTGTGAGATTGGCACCTTTAAGGTTAGCACCGGACAAATCTGCTCCCTCTAAGGAAGCTCTGAAGAGATTTGTTGCCGATAGATTAGCACCAGCTAGACTGGCCGAAGATAAATTAGCATTTTGGAGATTAGCACCAGCTAGATTTATTTCAATTAACTCAGCAGCAGATAAATTAGCCTGCAAGAGATTGGCTTCTACCAGTATGGCTCCATTCAGACGGGCTTCTAGTAGTTGTATTTTACACAAGTTCTGTCTGGCTCGCTCCCAAAAGGCAGTGGTGGAGAGGACTACAGTTCTACCAATAAAACTTAACAATTGCTCTGCATCAAATTCTTGGGGAATATCTGGATTACCACAAGGCCAAAAAGGAATGTCTGCTTCTTGGGCTCCAGAACATAGCAGTATAAACACATTAAGCCCAACCGAGGCATCAATTTGTAAGATATTTAAAGGATTGTGTAATGACTGTAACTGAGCGTGAGCTCGTTGAGCAATACCTTCATCCACCCACCGTCCCCGACAGTAGGCTTGATAAAAACTATAGAGGCGCTTAAATAACACTTGAAAGGAAAAAGTATTGGCATTGCGCTGTTCTTCTCGTCGAAGACGCTCAATGACCAGTGCTTCGATTTGGTTAGACAAAAGGCCATACCCTAGCAAAGGGTAAAGATGCTCAGCGACCTTGACCCCATCGTTGAGGACAAAGCTTACTTCACCATACTGGTTTTGTCGTTTTTGAGTAAGAGCCTTGAGCTGCAGGGCAATTTCTTGGGCACCTAAGTATTCTCCCAAGTTGGAGTGAGAGAATTCAATTTTAGTCTTGGCCTTTAAATCCTGGGTTGGGGAGAGTCGCAGTGTAGATTCTAGACTAATTTGGTGGAAAAAAAAGTGGGGAAGTGGAATTGGCAGGACTTCCTTACTCAATTCCCTCATCAGATGTTGCTCAATTACCGCTTGGGATGCTTGATATTGACCAGTTTGGATAATTGTCAGTGCCGCTTTTTGCATCATGAAGCGTAGCTCTTCGGGGTGGCGACTCTCAAGTAGATTGGAGATGGCTTCTTGGGAACGGCTAGCATGAGCAATACCTTCTTTGATTAACTCTGGTATTGAGCCTGTTCCTGTAGCTGGTTCCCCCAATAACCATCGGCAAATCCGGTCATAAATTTCAAACTTGAGCTGGGATGAGGTCATCTGAAAAATGCTTTTATCGACCAAACCGTCTCGATGTAAAATAGCTACCAAATAAAGCATCAGAGGACGATGTATCAAGTCAGCCAGTGCCTTGGCAGATGGTTGTGGCTGAAACACTCTCCCATGTTTTAAAAAGGTGAAATATGATTGAGTAATCGATTTGGATTGAAGCTTTGCCCAGGCATTGAACCATTGCCGAAACTCTTCTTGGTCCATCGGTTCAATCGCAATTCGCTGTAACTTTACTGGTAGAGGAAGAGTAATGTATTGCCTATACTTTTTGGTCAGTTTATCTAGTAGAGCAGGGCAGCTGGTGAGTAAAACTTTGTGACGGGGCTTGCCAGTAACGCTCAGATACTGATGATGGAACCGCATCACCTGATCGAGAAAAGTCCAAAGGTGACTTGACTTTTGGGGAGAGCAAGGCAATTCGTCAAGTCCATCAAGAATTAGTAAACAGGGAGGGCAACTAGAGGAGAGCCAACCATCAGTATCACTAAATCTTCCTAGGGGTAGGGCACTTTCTAAGGTTTGCTCGAAGGTTTGACCTAAGGTAACCTCTCGCAACTGGATTACTACTGGCATCCATCTGGGATAAAGCTCAAGAGCCACTTGGGATGCCCACATCTGGCAGAAACTAGTTTTACCACAGCCAGGCTCGGCTTCAATGACGGCAATACTGTTTCTATCTTCCAGCTGGGACATTGCCCAATCTCTTAAATCTATAGCTTTTGTCTTCTGTCCTTTGGCAGAAATATGTTGTTCTTGGGGGTAACTACTGACCAATTTCCCTTTGAGGGGAATGTAGATATCTTTAAGGGAAAAGGGTTCACCAAATAAAGGCTCATTGAGAGAGCGTAAGAGTTTTGCCCTGTAATCTTCTCGCTCCAAGTCAAGAGGTCTTGTTGCTGCGGGCATTTCTGTTGATATACCTAGGTTTTCTTGGGTATCTGTATCGGGAAAATTACTTAAATTTCCCAACCGGACAAATTTTTGCAGTTGAGCTAAAGGCAGAGCATTCTCGGCAATCACAGTGAGCAGATGACCAGATAGTCCATTACTCAAGCGTTGAGTAAGCAACTTGGCTTCCATCTCCTCAGCACCATTAGCGACAAACCAAGCAAGCGCTAAATTATTCATTTGTTGCACCAGAAAGGAGTCCGCTACTGAAGAGAGAGCTTGCTCTGCTTGTGAATCGCTGAGACGTCCTGGTCGTAAGGTTTTGAGCAAAGCACTTAGCTGGTGATTATTAAGAGCAAGTTCTTCATCTTGGTTTCCTAGTACTTCTGCTCGGTTAACCCAAGGTCTTCTCAATTGAGATTCTTGCACTAAAATTCCTGTTAGTGCATTGAGATAAGCAATTTGAAAAGTGAGCCAAGTTCCTTCATTACGCTTGAGGGATTTTTTCCGACTCAGAATGCGCAAAAGCCCTACAGTCAACTGGGAAATACCCGGAGCCACCCGCCAGGCAACTTGCAAAGGTAGCTCTAATACCTCAGTTATGGAACTGATGGCAAAAGGACCGATGCTTAAAAGTTCCATCTCTTGGGCGATGCGAAAAGCAATGCCAGAAACTTGGGCACTATTGACTCCCAGTTGGGAAATTTCAATGTGGCGCTCTATTAGCCAATGGCGAATACTGAGGCTCATGCCACCCTAATCACTCCAAAATTGCTCACTCATCTTATTTTGACATCCTCCCCGGCCTAAAGGCACGGGGATTCCTAAGAGTCGAAGAACCCTAAGGTGAACCTACTCTTGGTGGGATGAACCTTATAGAACATAAGTACGACTCCTACTGCTAAAACTCAATAAGCTCTATACACTTTATTAGTGAACCGTTCCGTATCCCCGTGCCAAAAAGAGAACTAAACCGATTCCCTGTCTCCATGCCTCTACCATTTCTGAAACGACAGGAGTACAAATCAGTCATCCGACTGGAAAGAGACCCGGTATATGTCCGTAAAATTCCTCGGACATTTACTTTGGAAGACCCCAAAGATTCTCCGGATGACCCCCGAACTATAGTTAAGTTAAGGGATTCAGTCAAGATGACTCCCAGGGTGAAGCCACAGGAACCATTTCAAGGTACTGGTAATGCCAGAGAAACTCCCCAACCAGCTGTTACAGACTCTTTTGCTGTTAGTGAGCCAGAAAGTTACAGTTGGAGCCAGCATTACGATTACCCTCCCCCGGTATCCCAGTCTAACTCTACAGAGCTCACTTACCAGAAAAATCAAGGAAGGCAAAGCTTATGGCAGTGGTCTCTATTATGGCTAAGTATCCTTTCTTTAGTGGGGGGTGCTGTTGCTTCAGGACTTTTATTGTTAACCAAGCTACCACCTCCCATTAATTGTCAACAAATTTCTCTTTTATCCCCTGATGGTGATCGCTTTCACTGTGCTCAGTTAGCAGCTGATTCTGGGGAAGCAAAGGATTTGGTAGCAGCGATAACTTTGGTCAAATCTTGGCCTAAAGAGCACTCTCTATATCCAGAGGCGCAGCGTATGATGACAGAGTGGTCTGGGGCGATCCTACAACAGGGACAAAAGCAAATTAACCAGGGAAACCAGTCAGAAGCAGTAGCGATCGCTAGTCAAATTCCCGTTACTAGCCCCCTCTACCCTGAGGCACAGGCTGCGATCGCTAGCTGGCAACAGGAATGGCAAAGAAGCCAGGAAACTCTGGGTAAATTCAAAGATGCCCTCAAAGGACAAAATTGGAGACAGGCATTTCTGCTGCTAAACCAACTGTCTCGGCTAAATCCAGACTACTGGAATCTATCCCGTACTGATGCTTTAGTGAGACAGGTGAGCACAGAAAGAGAAGCATGGGAGCAGTTAGAGGAGGCACGAACTCTAGCACAATCAAATCGGCTGCCAAAGTTGGAAGAGGCAATTCAAAAAGCGAGTAAAATTAACCCCAACAGCTATATTAAAGCTCAAGCTCAAGTAGAGCTGTCTCTGTGGAGTCGCACTTTATTGCGCATCAGTGCCATCGAGTTGGAACAAGGAAATTTTGCTCAAGCTATCAACATTGCTCAGCGAATTCCGATAAATACTAGCCTTTATCAAGAAGCTCAAGATTGGATTCGGTTGAGTCGTGCTTCTGAAGCTGCTCAGGCAGATAATATTCTTGGTTTAATAGATGCTTTAGCAGGGGTACGCCAGATTAATCCCAAAAGTCCAGTTTATCCAACCGCATTAACCCAAGGGACTCTCTGGGAGTCTAAGTTACAAGACCAAACCAAATTGCAGTTTGCTCAGATTTTGAGTAAGTTTGAGCAGAAAGTAGGGCATCAGGTGGCGATTGAACAAGCGGCTCTAGTTGAACTGGGCAGTCCCCAACGCCTACTCGCTCAAACCCTGATTGCTCAGTGGCGTCAGGAAATATGGCAAATAGAGGATCAACAAAAGTTACTCAGAGCCCAACAATTGGCAACAGGTGGAACAATTGAAGAGCTGAGGGCTGCAGTAGCACAGGCTAGTAAAATTAAGCAAGGTCGTCCTCTACATTCTGAAGCTCAAAAAGTTATCGCTCAATGGCATTGGCAAATAAAAACCCTTGAAGACCAACCCATCCTGGATTTAGCTAAAACCTTTGCCCAACGCCTAGATTTAGTCAGAGCAATTTCTACCGCTAGGCAAATTCGTCCTGGTAGTGCAGTGTATGCTGAGGCACAAAAAGTTTTGGCTGGGTGGGTTACTCAACTGCAAATCGCTGAAGATAGTCCTATTCTGGATGCAGCTGTGGCTCTCGCTGATCAAGGAAGGCTAGATGCTGCTATTGCTATTGCGGGGAAGATCTCTGCTGAACGAGTGCTTTATGAGCAAGCTCAAAAGTTGAAAAATACTTGGATAGATCAAAAAGTAAATGGAGAATTGAGAACAGAGTGATTTGAGCTTTTACTGGAGAAGTTACAAAAACTCTAGTGGGCAGAGAGGAGAAGTGTATACCGATGTTCCCTGCCGCACGAACCAGCAAGGACGTTTTCCTGATGTTGCCTATCTCACTCCAGAACTAGTTGCGCAATATGGTGATGCTAAAGTCCTTCCCCAAAGTTTTCCCCTCAGTGCTGAGATTGTTTCACCGACAGATTTAGCAGAAGATGTCATCTCCAAAGCCCAGGAATATTTACAGTCTGGTGGTGAGGAAGTTTGGCTAGTTTATCCTGAGAATTGTTGGATTATTGTCGTAACGGAAGAATTTAGGAAAATATTTATTTCAGGTGAAGTAGTTAGTACTCAAAAAGTTTTACTCGGTTTTAGTATATCAGTAGATGAGTTATTAGCCTAAGTAGATAACTTTTTGAAGTAATAAATAAAGAAGTAATAAGCAAGTCGATAGATGTAGGTTTGTTTGAGGAACGAAACCCAACAAAGTGTTATAGCACTACGCACTTAGGTTAGGACATTAATAAAGCCTGAAACCTAGTAATATCAAGTTCGGTTGAATACTTACACTTCGGTTGCAACAAGGCAGGAGGCAGGAGGCAGGAGGCAGGAGGGAAGAAAGAAGGTTGCAAGAGAGAAGGGAATTATAAGTGATTATCCGAACTTGATATAATAGCCTATTTTTGAATTTTGAATTTTGAATTTTGAATTTTGAATTTTGAATTGCGCGTAGCGCTATACTATAGTTGAGTTCATGATTGTTAAAGTTGCAGGTGCAATTGTTAGGACAGTCCCGAAAAGAACCCCGACTTCTTAAAGAAGTCGGGGTTCTGGGTGCGATCGCATGATGCCTCAAGCACCAGCATTCAAAAAATGCGTAACTTCGCGAGATTGAGAACTGCCTCCTGCCTTCTTATGGAATAATTTCCGTCACTACTCTCTCACCCACAGCACTCTTAACAACAATACTTTTATCTTCCAGTCTTCCTATTGCTGTCTCGCCTTTGGTATTAAATACCGGATCAGTTTGTTGGTAGATGACATTACCCGACGCCTGAACATTCTGAGTCGGAATGTCCCACCTCAGGCGATTAGCGTAGAGTTTGGCTTGATTGCGGCTACCGATGCCTTGAGTTCCACCAGTCAAATTAGCAACTTTTCGCTCCAAATCTACTTCACCCTGGTTGGCTGTAATTGTAACTTTTTCTTGCTGATGGAGAATTTTTAGCGGTTTATCTGAAACCACCGTTTCCTTGTTTAAATCCCAGATAGTGGAATTACTCGACATCAACAGTGGTGGCTCCACTGAAGTCAGCTGAACATTTTGTTTCAGGGTTGCTATCTTGGTTTTCAGGTTTACTTCAGACTTATCTGCCTCCACTCGTTCAGTTACCTGCTTCTTTTTGTACCGATCCATTTGCAAGCGCTTGTTTCCAGTTACCTTCTGCTCTGGAATGTGCCAAACCAAATGTTCGGTTTTCATATGTAAGTTGGGCTCTTTGGAGATTGCTGTGACTTGACTGATTAATTCTAGTTGCTGCTTGCGACTGAAATATCGCCCTTCTTTTGCCGATACCTGAATTTGTTTCGGGGGATTGTCCTTCAAATCTTGGGAAGCAAGGTTATCTTTAATATTGGTGCGGACAAGGTTACCTTTGAGATTATTACGGACAATCAATAAATCTTCTTGAGGAAGCCACTCTAATTCATCACCCTGAAAAATCGCACCATTGCGGAGATCCGTAGCAGTAATCTCTCCTTTGAGCAAGATTTTTTCCCCATCCTCTTGAATTTCCCCATTTTTTGCCGATACCTTGAGGATCTTTTCCCCATCTTGAAACAAATCACCAGTTGGCTGTTTAAGACGAGCAAGTTTTCTGTCTTTAGTGTAAATTGCTTGCTTAGCTTTGACTTGCCAGACAGGACGTCCCTTTTGATCAGCATGATCTAGGGTGACGTTATTAAAGATTAGGCTACCTTCAATTTCTGTAGCAGAAGTATCCTGTTCAATTTTTCTTGACGTTTGGCTTTGGGTATTACAGGCAGATAATAACCACCCAAGGGAGAACAAGGCAAATGTAAACGCCACAAATCGTTTAACCTTTGCCCTTTTTTTGAGTTCTTGTCCCAAGGGGGCAGTAAAATTACTCTTGCTGTTCATGGAGAAGGCCAATGCCAGACAAGGGACGGTAGGAATAGTTGGTGCGAGGCATCTTTTGTACCTGTTCTTTGATGTTATCTAGGTCAATGTAGCGATCAGCTACATTAATCAGACTATCACTAGTCATCGAACGCAGACTAACCACCTCAATGCGAGCACCCCGATAACTGATCGCATCTACTGCATAGGCAAGATCCCCATCTCCGCTGACGAGCACTGCTGTGTCGTAAGAGCCAACTAAAGCCATCATGTCTACAGCAATCTCTACATCCAAATTCGCTTTTTTAGAGCCATCTGGCAATTGAACTAAATCTTTGGCAATTACCCGGTAGCCGTTACGGCGCATCCACAGTAAAAAGCCTTGTTGCTTCTCGTTAGTGCGATCAACTCCAGTATAAAAGAAAGAGCGTAGCAACCTCGAACCACCAGTCAAGTGAGATAATAATTTGGTGTAGTCAATTTCAATTCCCAGTTGCAGAGCAGCATAAAATAAATTTGAACCATCAATGAAAATAGCAACACGACCCCGATTTTCTAAAACTTGCTCAGGCGTAAAAACCGGATCTGTATTAAAGTTATTCAACATGGTAGTTGTTATACCTCATTTGTTATGTATTTTTTTTGAAAAAAATTTGATACCTCCTTGCCTCAAAACCAAAAATTTTTGTAGCTATCATTAAATCTTATAGCCAAGACGGCAAATCAGATTATTCTTGTTCCAGTGGCACAAAAACTGGTTTTGGTTTATTCAATTTTTGATTGGGGGGTAATATTCCCCAAATTGAGTGAGTATCATAAGTTACAGTTTCAATCATCGTTTGGTTATTAAAGTCTATGGTAAAGCCTAACTGCTGGTAGATATCGGTGCTAATATTGGGGATCACTGATGATAGCAAGTAGGCAGCAAGCCTAACGGATTCTAAAATGCTATATAAAACTTCTTCGACTGTTTGCTGTTTACCCTCCTTGTAGAGGCTCCAAGGAGCCTGCTCATCAATAAATTTGTTACTGGCTCTTACCAGAGCTAAGATTTCTCGGCAGGCTTCACTAAAAGCCAGAGACTGGTAAGCTCTAGCCACACGCTCTCCTAACTCTAGACTGATGCATTTTAGGGGATGATCTGCAGGGATATCTGAGGCAGTGATATTTGGTACACGAGCTTGACAATATTTGTTTGTCATTCCCAGGGTACGATTGAGCAAATTACCCAAACTTTTCGCTAAATCGGCATTGACAGTATCAATAAAACGAGTTTTATTAAAATCTCCATCTCGCCCAAATTCAATTTCTTTGAGAAAATAGTAGCGAACCGCATCTGCACCGTAGCAATTCACTAGTTCTACTGGATCCAGAGTATTGCCTAGACTTTTTCCCATCTTCTGACCATCCTTAGTAAGAAAGCCATGCCCGAAGACACGATCTGGTATTGGTAGATACGCTGACATTAACATTGCTGGCCAGTAAACTGCATGAAAACGCAGAATATCTTTACCAATCAGGTGCAGATTCATTGGCCACCATTTTTTCAAGGCATTTTCTAGAGTCGGTTCGCTATCTGGCTCAAGGAGTGCGGTGATGTAGCCTAATAGAGCATCAAACCAGACATAGATCGTGTGTTGAGGGGCTCCTGGTACAGGGAAGCCCCAATCTAAATTAACCCGGGAAATTGAAAAATCTTGAAGCCCTTGATGGACAAAGCGTAAAACTTCATTGCGGCGGCTTTCTGGTTGGATGAAATCTGGTTGCTGTTGGTAAAGTTCTTCTAACTGGTTTTGATACTTGGAGAGCCGGAAAAAGTAGTTTTGTTCATCTCGCCACTCAGCTTCCATATTCGGGTGAATTGGGCAATATTTTCCTTCTAATAGCTCCCGTTGTTCTTTGAACTCTTCACAGGAGACACAGTACCAGCCTTTTTGTTGTCCCAGGTAAATATCACCTCGTTCCCAAACCCTTCCAAAAAATTCTTTAACAATCGCTTCATGATGAGGTGATGTGGTGCGGCTGAAGCGGTCATACTGAATATTGAGCTTTTGCCAAAGAGTGTCAAACTCTGCTACCATCTTGTCGCAATGATCTTGAGGCTCTAGTCCCTGACTTTGGGCAGTGCGCTGAATTTTTTGTCCATGCTCATCCGTACCAGTAATCAACAATACGGATTTGCCCCTTAGCCTTTCAAATCGAGCTATGGCATCCGCTGCTATCGTGGTGTAGCCACTCCCAATGTGGGGTAAGCCATTGACGTAATAGAGTGGTGTTGTAACGGCAAATGTGTTTCTATTGGTATCGGTATGACTCATTTGGGTGGAACAAACGTCCTCTTAGTAAGTACTGGTAATTTTTAGCCTATGGCTATGAGTTTTATTGTAGTTGCTACTATCTCTAATTAGCTTCAGGTAACCTCTCCTCCAAAATTTAGTTTCAGTATTTATACTTTAAAGCATTCGTCAACAGGTAATAGTGGCATCCTCCTTACCTTAACTTGCTTAGAGTAGACTATGGGCTTCTTTGCCTTGAAGCGAGCGTCATGAGGTAGTCAGAAAATTCTAGTGCGGGTAGAAGTCTGGGAGAGCAGAAGGATGAGCAAACCCTCCCAGTATAGGGAACAGAAGAGCCCTGAAAGTACTTATTTAGAGTTTCTCAATATTTTGACTAAGCTTCTTCCTTGGCTTTTGAAGATTCTAAGTTTTGTACGGATTCAATCAGCGATCGCACTTGGGCTACTCCCATTGATGATTCAAATCCTAAGGGGAATTTACCCCGTACCATCATTCGTAAACCCAACGGACCTAAACTAATCAATCCTTTGATATCTCGCAAGGAGTTGCCTACTACCTGCAAGCCAAACTTACGCTCATCAATCCAACCACCTTGCTTAACTAAATCAATCATGACCTTTCGATGGCGTATCTGGCGGCTAGCTTGGGCGTCTTTACGATCTAGAATCTCCTGTTTGATTTTGCCTATTTGCTCCATCGGGGCAACATCCATTGGACAAACCGCATTGCACATATAGCAACGGGTACAACCCCACACCCCTTGAGTTCCTTGATTATATGCTTCCAGACGATTGTCCTTTGTCGTATCACGAGAGTCTACTACCATGCGCTGTGCCTTAGCTAAGGCATGAGGACCAACAAAATCTGAGTTAACCTCACGAGCATTGCATTCAGAATAACAAGCACCGCACAGAATACAGTTACCCATCTGATCCAAGCGAGATCGCTCCTCGGGGGTCTGCAAAAACTCTCGTTCAGGAATTTTTCTAGCGTTAGTGCTAACATAGGGTTCAACATTGTCCAAGTTGTCCCAGAAGCTACGCATATCTACAACCAAATCCTTAATCACCGGCATATTACCCAGTGGGGCAACCGTAATTTCTGGAATTTTGGTTGAAGCATCCTGATGCAGCCGTTGTAATTCGTTACCAATATTTTCTTTACAAGCAAGAGCTGAGCGACCATTAATACGCATACCACAACTACCACAAATGGTATTGCGACAATTTTTACGAAAAGCAAGACTCCCATCTTGTTCCCATTTAATCCGATTGAGGCAATCCAGAATCGTGTTTCCCTCATCCACCTCCAAGGTATAGGTCTGGATAGTGGGAGAGCTATTACGAGACTGTCGAATAATTTTAAAACAAACTTGCATGACCACTAATCTACTACAAATTGTATTCTAGAGGATTGATGATAACTACTGTTCTGTAGAGCTATCACCAATACAACTCATTTTCCCCTCTAAAAGGCAGTCAGGAAGCTCAGTTCTTTCAATAGTAGGAGCAAAGACTACTCAAACTCCAAGACACAATTTTCGTCATCTTATCCTAAAATGCATCTATTTTGAACTCCAATTCAGGGAATTGAGCTGGAGTAAACTTTGTTGGTAGCAGCTTGAGTCAGTGACGAAGCAACCGGTCATGGTGTAAATACATGAAGATTTTGAGAAATGATCTAAAAATCGTTGTCAATTTAGATAGATTTAACGATATATTTTTTATAGAGCCAAAACTTGGCATCAAATAATCTTTACCATCCTGAAAGTTGAAGGATATCTTGTGAGCTCATGACGGAAACTCAAACTGCTCCCCTAACAGGGAAAGCATTGCTTCAAAAAGTAAAAGAGCTGTCACACTTGCCTCGGCGAGAAACAGCCAAGCGTTGCGGCTATTACACCATAACTAAAAATGAGCAGACTCGCGTCAATTTAACAGATTTTTACGACGCAGTACTGGCAGCCAAAGGTGTTCCCCTAGATCCAGAGGGTACAAAAGATGGTCGTGGTCGCGAGCCGACCTTTCGTGTGAGTGTCCATAAAAATGGTCAAATTGTTATTGGTGCAACCTACACTCAGACAATGGGATTAAGGCCCGG
>JAAHHL010001090.1 GCA_010672185.1 Caldora sp. SIO3E6
ACTGTTTAATTCAGCAAACCTAGCCTCTACTGAGCGCGTTGTTAGCCCTATCTTGTATCTGTCAGTCCCTACGGCATGGATGAGATAGATGAAACCTGGTTTATCTCTGTAAGCGCTATCATCAAACATTATCTAATAACCTCACTTTTTCCAAGATTTAGGCTTGCCTGGTGCGACGGTTGAATGTTCTGGGTTTTTACATTCCCACTTATTCCCTTTACTACGAATTAGGCTTGAACCACAGTGAGGGCAGTTAGGTCTTTGGGACGTGTCCCTGGATGTCCCTGATTCTGCGTAGGGGGAATGTCCTTCTGTGTCTGTCTCAGCCGAAACGCTTGCATAGCCTTGATTTAGAGAGTTGACAAAGACACCTGTGTCTTTAGGTGTCTCACCGCGTCCCGACCTAATCTCTATCACTTTTTCCAGGTTTTGTTGATAACTTGCTACATCAATTACAGTGCTATCAAAGTAAGGCAACTGATAGAACACTGGAGAGCGTTTAGCAGTTATCATTGCTATCCTAAATTCCCTCGCCGTATCACAAATAATCTCGTTTTGCTCTTCAATCTCTAACTCTATCTCCTCTAAAGTATTTAAAGCTTTCTCGACAGTTTTCTTCGAGTAGAAGCGCTCACCATACTGATTCAAGAAGGTTCTGATACTAATCGGGTCTATGTAGATGTTAGTCATCATCTTTTGGTCATCTATGCTCAGTCCTTTGTTGGTGGAAACGTTGGCACTTTGACCCATGACAATCACACCGATGTTGATGTGACCACCATCTTTAAGACTCTTCTTAAATGGCTTAGCTTCATCTTTGGTAACCTCAGCCATTGAGTTGTCAATTTCATCAGCTACCCAGATGTAACCTACTTGGTTGAGGTAATTAGCATTGCCCTTGATTTTTCGGAATTTGTCCTCATCTGCTAAGCCTTTGAAACCTTTATAACCAGAATCCCATTTAAGGCAAAAGTCTAGGTCTGTTGAGTTTTTGACGCTGACACCTGCTAAGGGATTGCAGAATTCAACAATTGTGTAGGGGAGCTTGCGACCGTTAGGAGTATTGGCTTCTAGAAAACCACGCGATAAGAGATGAGCTAACATTACAGCGACAGTTGGTGTTTTGCCTGCTCCAGGCTCTCCAATCAACCTAAATCTAATAGGCTGACTCAGAATATACTTGATGAATTCTTGCTGGTTTCTGTAGAGCGCGAGAGTGTTGGTTTTACGAGATGGTCGTGAGCGCCTAATTTTGACACTTAGCACATCAGCAATAGGTAGCTTCTGAGGCTTCTCTATGGCGTATAGACCAAGGTTACGGGCTATTGTGGGGGAATTATCCTCTATGACCTTCGCTAACTCTTCAACAGGCATAGAGTGGGAATATGAGTAACCTGCTGTTAGGAGACTATCTGTTGATTCAACGCCTGTAACTTTGAGTGGGATTCTTTGATGGTTCCATAGCCATTCAGCCACAGCATTAGCTATCTGACCTTCTGGTGAGAAACCACACTTTAAGTAAATTGGCTCTACCAGGTCACCAGCCAACTTTTGTTGTAGTCTGGCTATCTGGTTTGTGTAGATTTCAATCTGGGTGATGAGATGACCTCGCTCTACTTTCCAATCTTCCTCAATCCCAGAAATATGACCATTGAATTCTTTGGTCAATCCTAGGATATAGTCCCTGCGTTCAGCATGGCGCTGACCCACTTGTTCAGCCCATTGCTCATAAGCTTTGGCGATTGAAACTGCCTCAGCATGGATAGCTTGACCTTCCATCAAGGCTGACCGATACTTAGCATCAAGCTTAGCCCGGTCACTAGCTATGTACTCATCTACTTTTTGCTGTACTGAGCTTTCAAGTTCTGATAAGTAGGTTTCTTCATACTCAACAATCTGCTCATTGAGCATTTTTTTCTCTTTCTGATATACTTCAATTTGAGCTGATTGTAATTGCTGTGATTCTTTCAATCTGCTGTTTTCAGACTTTAGAGAAGTTACAAAATTCTGTAACTGGGATAGTTCATTTTTCAAAGAAACCAGGTACTCAGAGAGTCTCTCATTGTCAGCAGTAGCAGCTGCTAATTTTTGACTGTCTTTCTTGGCTAAATCTAACTTGTCTTGTATGGCTTTAATCTTCTCGTTGGCTTTATCCTGAATTATCCAATGAGATATCCCAATGACAGGGACACAAACCAAGCTCGATAGAGCTACCAGCTTGACCGTGGGCTTGAGTATTCCGGTTGCTAAAGCCAAGGTGGTAATAGCTCCAAACCCCAGTCCTGATAGAATTTTGGTAGTTCTGTTCATTTCTTTCCGTTATCCATCAGTTTTTAAAAACTTACCTACTTTTCTCCTGTCAACTGTTTGCGAAATTCATCCAACTTAGACTGTTTGTCTTGGCGCTGAAGTTTTGCCATCTCAGCTCCAACTTTGGCTGACTCCAACTTTTCAGTCATCTCAGCTTCAGTCTCAGTCGCCATGTCTTGTACAAACTGAGTGCGAGACTTAGCTAGTGATAAGCCTGATTCCTTCTGGGTGTTTGTTTCTAGCTGGGTTAGGTGGTCTAAGTAATCAGCTTTGACCTTCTCAAATTCAGTCGCAGCCTTAACCCCAGCTCCAAATGCTTTAGCTTTCTTACCCTCAGTGGTGAATCGCTCACGAGTCACATCAAATGCTGTACCAGTTAACTTAAGCGCTCGGATAGCACCTTGATAGGTATTCATCCCAGCATCAAAGTCTGACTCACTAATCTGTGGGAGATTGGACGGGGGCTTGAGTGGGTCAGTGATGTCATAGTTAGACGCATCAAACTGGGGAAGCATTTCAGAAATTTCACCAGGGTCTATAGTGGATAAACCAGGGACTAAAATCTGAGATGTGCTGGTGGTTAGCTTTGCCCCGTTACTATTACTAGTCGAGGAAGTTGTAGTAACAGCGGGTTTAGTCGTTTTGGTTGTGCTAGTCTTAGTTGCTGTGGTC
>JAAHHL010001091.1 GCA_010672185.1 Caldora sp. SIO3E6
GTTGAGCGCGAAAATCACCGGAGTCGGGCTAAGGCTTCGAGGAGATTGGTTTTCATGCCTGGAGAGTCAGAAAGCTCCACATATTCGTTCACTCGATAGTTTAGCCTAGTTTCTGGCTGCCCTAATTTTCTCTCATCACAATGAATTAGCCCTGCTTGCTAAGGGGGACTTTTATCTGCTGTACTTTGTTACAGCGCTTTGCGCTGTAACTCCTGGGGTACAACTTGCATCTGATAATAATTGACCCCTATTTAGTGATTTGCTCCAACTTTCCCCCTGTACTAAGGTATGCACTTGCCAATCTGGTGAAGTTTGCGGATAATCACTGCGGTAATGTCCTCCTCGGCTTTCAGTGCGCCAAGCAGCACTTTTGAGGATTAAGTAGGCAATATCGAGCAAATTGAGGGTTTCGGCACAAATCCGGAGTTGTTGCTGAGCCTGGGCTGAGGTTAATTGCACTGTTTGGTTAGGTGTAAGATTGAGTAAGTATTGAGTTACTTCTAAAGCGGCTAGCTCAAAACGCCAATCACTAACTTGAGCGATCGCATCCTCCAATGCTGCTTGAGAACGACAAATTCCTGCACTGTGCCACATCAGTTGGGGTAAATCTTGACGCATAGAACTAATCACCTCCATTTCTGCTGCCCAATCTCTTGACTCGGTGATAACAGCGGCAGGCTTTTCAGTGATTACATTAGGTTCAATTTCCAGCCGTGAAAATTCAGCGGCAAAAACGATGCATTCCAATAAAGAGTTACTCGCCAAACGATTGGCTCCGTGAACCCCGGTACTGGAGGTTTCGCCAATGGCATATAATCCCTTAATGGAAGTTTCACTGTGTACATCGGTAACAATTCCTCCCATCCAATAGTGAGCCGCTGGAGCCACGGGAATCGGTTCAGAAAAGACATCGATACCCCACTGTTGACAAACTTTGATGATATTGGGGAAACGGTGACTAATTTGCTCAGGGGGGATGGGGTGCAAGTCTAAGTAGACACAGTAGGGTTCTGGTGCTGTTTGCTCTAAGTGACGAAAAATTGCTCGACTGACGACATCTCTTGGTGCTAGTTCTCCATCAGAATGATAATTAAAGGCAAACCGCTTTCCTTGAGAGTCTACTAAATGTGCTCCTTCTCCTCTAACTGCTTCACTAATCAGAAAACGGGGGGCCCCTGGTTTAGTTAAAGCGGTGGGATGAAATTGGACAAATTCTAAATCCCGTACTACGGCTCCCCCACGCCAAGCTAGTGCCACTCCGTCTCCGGTACTTACCGTGGGATTAGTGGTTTGGGAAAATACTTGACCGCTACCACCAGTTGCTAGGATAACAGCAGATGCTCTGAGCCAGCTAATTTGCTCTTGGTAAAGTACACTGATTCCCTGACAATGACCAGTTGAGTCATTAAGCCACAAGCTCCAAGCCAATGCTGGGGAAATAACCTGAATATTAGGGCGGTGTAGTACTTGTTCTGTGAGAGTATCAATGATAGCTCTTCCTGTGGTATCGGCAGAATGGAGAACACGAGGGCGAGAGTGAGCCGCCTCTAAAGTCATGGCTAGCTTTTCCCCTTGGCGATCGAAGGCTACTCCCATCTCTAAGAGGGACTTAATCGCAGCAGAGGCATTCTCCACTAAAAATTTTACTGCTTCTGGTTCGCAAAGACCAGCACCGGCCTTGAGGGTATCAGCAAAATGTAACTCCGGTGCGTCAGAGGGGTCAATAGCTGCAGCAATCCCTCCTTGGGCCCAACTACTTGAGCCAGTTTTGAGGTTACCTTTGGTAATTAAGCCCACTTGTAAATGAGTCGGTAAGCACAAAGCGGCATAGAGTCCTGCGGCACCACTACCTACTACCAGGATATCGAACTGGGAAGGATGATTGGAGGGTTGTTTAGTCACTAGGCGATGCTCACTTTTCACTATTGTTTGGGAATTGCTAATTGCTAATTGCTAATTGCTAATTGCTAATTGCTAATTGCTAATTGGGAATCGGGAATCGGGAATCGGGAATCGGGAATCGGGAATTTCTCCCTTGTTTCCTTGTCTCCTTGTCTCCTTGTCTCCTTGTCTCCCCATCTCCCCATTTCCATGCTCCCCTGCCTTCAAAGCGATTGAATATTTTTTTACCTGGAAGTCTCCAACCCCATCTGCCGTTCCCACTTACTTTGGATTTCGTCGTAGTTGTTATAGTAGGTTTGGGGGTCAAATCCTGGCAACGGTTCATAGACATCAATTTCTTCCCACAGGGGAGTTAAGCTCTCCAGTTGTGCAACCGATTGCTCCACAATTTTTTCTGGTTTTAACCAGTATTTCTTTTCTTCGGCAGTTGCACAAGGTCTAAGTTTGTTTTCATTACCAGTGTCGGTGGTGCTGACATTGATAAATCTACCCCTAATTAGTCCTTGCCATTCTTCTGACTTAGCTAATTTTTTGATATAGTCCCGTAGGGTATCTTTGGCATAGGTGTAGGAACGCCAGAAGGGAATTTTGTATTTATCGGTGACGGAGCCAAAGGCGCACAGAGCAAGGCTAGTTTTGGAACCTCGGCGATGTTTTCTACTCAGTTTCGCAATTAGGGGTTCGGCAACGTTGACAAAGGTATGATAGTTGGAAGAGAATATCTCATCATCAACCTCATCTTGAGTTGTTCCAACAGAGGCACTTTCACACTCGCTTTCGTATTTAAATTTGCCTACGCCGTGAATTAAGATGGCATCTGTAATTCCTTCAAGCTCCAGTTGATTAATTGTTGCTTCTGTCGCTTGAGAGTCAAGGAGATCTACTTGGCAATTGAGAGAAGCAGTTTCCATTGGCGATCGCGAAATGGCAACGCAGGTGGTATTGTCTTGCTGCAAAAAGTGTTGAACAAAACTGTTACCAACAGCGCCATTAGCACCGGTGACGATTACCAGGCGAGAATTCATATTTTTTTTGATATTTATTTACAACAAGGCAGGAGGCAAAATAAATATCTT
>JAAHHL010001092.1 GCA_010672185.1 Caldora sp. SIO3E6
TACTTTCAATAAATCGTGTCAAAGTCTCTTTATCTTCGTCCGAGCGCTGTTGTTCAAGCAGAAAGTTACTCATAGACAAACTTAAGTAATTATACCCAAATTCATTTGTACCATAATTTGCCGCTCTTAAATAGGACTGCTATAGGTTAGAAGCAATCTTCTATGAAAAAGAATATAGGCGAACTGGAAACAGATGGAACTTACCTAGTGCAAGTAGTAATTGGCGTAAGGCAAATCAGCCAGACAAAGCTCTAAAAGTTACAGAAAATGTGAACTGGAAAAAAGTAAAAGAATCTGACTTAAGCTCGGCTCTCTTGGTAACAAGAGGTGCTGCTTTTCGAGATCTTGCTCGGCTAGACGAAGCAGAAAACTGTGCAGCTCAAGCGGTAGAATGTCAACCTAACAATCATCAACCTTATACTTTGATGGGAGCAATTTACTACGATCTAGGAAAATATACTGAAGGCGATGACTGGTTTGAAATGGCGGCAGAACGAGGGGCTGATAATACCGATGATGAAATCGAAAGAATTGTCAGAATGACAAAAGACAGAGAAAAACGTAGAGAAGTTGCAGAATATCTGCTCAATAAAGATTCCCATCGTTATGGGTGGGCAAATTCCTATCTAAAGTAGGAGCAGCTATATTTTCCTGAGTAGAATTTGATATCAATTCCGGCTACGTGGGGATAATATTCATTCTGGTTGGGGCGCAAAGCTTGCGCCCGCCATTATGTCGGTTGAAGGTGCACGTCGGTTAAGGGTGAGCGAAAAAAGGGTTGGGGGCACAATCAATAAGCAGACGCACCAGACGCGAAGAAGAGAAATCCCAACCAAAATTTCTTCACCCGTCGGTTACAGCACACGCAGTGTAAGGGCGCACGTCGGTGCGCCCCTACGCGGGTTAATTGGAGGGGACTAAGCGCTTCCGCAGGGATTCGGATCTGCGCTTACTGGTTTCATTCTCAGGAGCGTACTTGAGGGCTTCTTCGTAAGATTCCAAAGCTTGAGCTGTTAGTTTCTTGCGCTCGTAAACATGACCCAGGTTATTAAGGGCAGTCACATATTCTGGCTCTTGCTTGAGTGCTTCCTTATACTGGCGAATGGCGATATCATACTGTTCCTGGGAAAAATAGGCAAATCCCAAGGCATTGTAGACAGGGGCAAGGTTTTCTTCCTCCGCATTTGAAGCTTTGAGTGCTTTTTGAAAGAGGATCACTGCTTGGGCATACAGTTTCTTATCTAGATAGATGCTGCCCAATTCATAATAATCCCCTACTGTACCCCTTTTTTCCTTGAGCTTTTTCTCCAATTTAGAGAGTTTGCCCTCTACTTTACGAGTTTTGAAGATCTGGCGAAGGATCACCACACCAGCAGCGCCAAGTATTAATAGCAGTAATGACAGATAAATAACAGGAAGTGAATTGTCCATACACCTAAAACCTAATACCTAACACCGCGTGAGCGAAATTTACAGTGGCTTATCTTTGTAACAAGTACTTCCTCATTATTAATTATTCACTATCAATTACTCATTATTAATTATTAATTATTAATTATTCATTGGGTAAACCCCAAGCAGCTGCACGTTCAGCTAACCAACCATCCGCTTGCCAGCGAGCGATCGCTCCGTTCACCTTCCGATGTAGGCTGTTATGTTGTAAACCCTTAGGTATTACCACACACAAAGCTGCACCGGAAAGACGGGCTGACAGTAGCCGATATTGAGGATATTCTTGTACCCAACCGGTAAGCACAGTTTTGTCAGCAGCAAAAGCATCCGCATCACCCTTTTCTAGGAGAGTTAGTGCTTCTTGGTAGGAATCAACCCCTACTAGCTGAGAGTTGGGCAGAGTATCTTTAACTACAGCAACCGTGTTAGAGTCCTTGATTACTGCAATTTTCCTGGTGGCTACATCCTCCAATTTGTTAATTGCAGCATCCTTGGTTACCAAACCTGTACCATCTAAGTAGTAGTAGTCGCTGAAGTCCACCAATCGAGCTCTAGACTCAGTGAAGCCAACTCTGGCGATAGTCAAGTCAACTGTACCATCCAATACCACCTGAAGTCGGTCAAGATTTGTTACTGGTTGCAAAACCACAGCATTGGGGTCTCCCAACAATTCGACCGCTAGATTTCTGGCGATATCAATTTCTAACCCTTGCAGGTTCCCATCCTCTCCCCGAAAGCCCAAGGGACGTAGATTGTCCTTAACTGCTACGATTAATTTGCCCCGTTGTTCAATCTCTTCTAATTCAGCACTGGGAACTGGTGTTGTGGCCAACACAGAGATCACCACTAACCCAATTGCTAAACTTAAGCTGAAGAATCTTTGCTTAACCATCATTTAAGACAAAACAGAAGCTGTAGGGGCGAAGCATTTGGGCAACAATTTAAGCTCATAGACCCAAGTCTACCTATCCAAATGCTTCGCCCCTTTCCCGAAGGCAACAATTTAAGCCCATAGACCCATAGTATACCGATCCAAATGCTTCGCCCTTTCCCGAAGGCAACAATTTAAGCCCATAGACCCAAGTCTACCGATCCAAATGCTTCGCCCAACCCCTTGAGGCTCATTTGCCTGCTTGACTTGCCAATTCCACTACTTTCTGGAAGCTAGCAGGGTCTAGCAGTGCCAATTGTGCCAGCATCTTGCGGTTGAGCTGAATATTGGCCTTTTTCATTTGACCTATCAGTTGACTATAGCTCATGCCATGCTGACGAGCTGCGGCATTGATCCGAGTAATCCAAAGCCGTCGGAAATCCCGCTTACGCTTGCGGCGGTCCCGATAGGCATTCCTAAGAGCCTTCATTACCTGCTGATTAGCAGTGCGAAAGAGCTTCGAGTGGGAACCTCGATATCCTTTAGCTAGCTTGAGAATTTTTTTGCGCCGTTTGCGAGCGACGTTACCGCGTTTTACTCTTGTCATGGTTTGTTGTTGGTTGTGAGTTTATGGTGAGGGTATTAT
>JAAHHL010001093.1 GCA_010672185.1 Caldora sp. SIO3E6
TCACCAAAGTAGGGGATCGATATGTTCAGGCTCAAATGCTGGAAACTGGAGCGATGCTAGGGGGTGAGCAATCGGGACATATTCTCTGCCACCATTACAGCTTCACTGGTGATGGTTTGCTAACTGCCTTACATTTAGCCTCTTTAGTACGGCAATCTGGTGTTCCTTTGACTAAGCTAGTAGACCAAAGTTTCCAAACCTACCCCCAGTTACTGCACAATGTCCGGGTAGAAGACCGGGAGCGCCGCCTGCACTGGGAAGAATGTGATGCTCTCAAAAATGCGATCGCTCAGGGTCAATCAGCAATGGGAGACCAAGGAAGAATTCTGGTGCGTGCTTCGGGTACGGAGCCAGTTATTCGAGTAATGGTAGAAGCTGCTACTTCTGAAATGGTTCAGAAGTGGACATCCCAACTGGTTAGTGTGGTGGAACAAAATTTAGTAGTTGCCTGAGGAAGCTAGCTCAGGGGATGACAAGCAGGCTAAAGCATGCTTTTCACCCCCCGAACTTGAACTGAAGATTGTGAATATTTTATCAGTAACTAGTGCAGCAGGCATGGAAATAAGTAACCAGTTTAAGAATTAAGAATCCTTACTCTATAAGCATTCTAAATTCTAAATTCTAAATTCTAAATTTTATCTGCCAAGTCTCTAAGGTTGTGCCAAGGGTTTGATCGAGTCTTGTCAAAGCATTAAGATAGTTAATTGTGGCATTCACCTCGGTATTTTGGGCCTGGACTAAATCATCTTGAAGCCGAACCAACTCAAAGACGGTAACGCCCCGTCCCAATCTTTGTTTTTCCTGTGCAATCTCTAGTTGTCTCTGTGATAACTTTGTCGCTTGTTGAGCTAATTGCCACTGGGCAAAACTCAAATTAACATCTCTAATCCCATCTTGGGTAGCAATTTCTAAACGGTTACGCTCTTCTTCTAAGCTGTTTTCAGCTTGGAGTTGGTTAACTCGACTGCGCTGAAAATCTCGCTCGATGGTCAAGTCCCCAAATTCACGCCTTAAAACCAATCCAGCTCTGAAGTCAGTGGTATTATTATCCCCAAAAAGGGATCTATTGCGAAGACTCGTATTCAAGCTTAAGTCCCACCTTCGGTTATCTTCGGCTTCCAACAATGCCAATTGAGTCCTTTGCAGATTTGACTGGACCCTGGTATAGCTTGGCTGATTTTCTAAGGCTAATTTCTTGAGCTTATTGGCATCTAAAGAAGTGGGTTCGGCGGTGGGGGTTTCAGATGCCACAATGGCAATCTCTCGCTCAATATCGAGAAGTTGCAGCAGCGCCAACTGTCTACCGGCAAGATTGTTTTGAGCTTCGAGCAACTGAACTTCTCGGTTGGCAACAGCTGTCTCACTTTGAACAATATCAACAGCTGCTTGTCTGCCAGCTTCAATTAATACTCGGTTGAATTCTAACAAGTCTTTGGCACTGTTTACAGAAAGCTGAGCAATTCGCAGTCGTTCTTGTGCTCGCAGTAATTCGCGATAGGCTAAGACAGCTTCAGTAATTGTTTCGATTAGGGTAGATTTTAACTCCATAAGATTAATTTGTTCTGTGAGTCGGGCGATTTCAATCGATGCTCGATTAACCTTCTCTCCTGCTCCTCTTAACAGCGGTTGGTTAAAACTTAGTTCTAGATTCTGACTCAAGGTATCGTTATCGAAATTATTAATTAAGTCATCATTATCTAGCACCGAATCGTTGAGAGTCCATCCAAATCTGAGTTCTCCCCCCGTGGGAATCCTCACTGAAACCGTTGCTCCCGCCTCAAAGTCCCGTCCATTGGTTGTCACTCCATTGGAGTCTAATTGAGACAAGGAAACGGATACTTCGGGAGTAAAATCAGGGACAAATTTATCTTCGGCAACTGCCAAGTCTTGTCATTGAACAATCCGTTCGAGGTAGGCGTTTTTGAGGGGTCTGTTGTTTTCTAAGACTAGGATCACAACATCAGACAGCGTCATTTCTACTGGCTGCGCCTCTGAGAGGAATTCTCTGTTCATATGGGTTGGATTGGTTTCAACTTCAGACTCAGTTTGTTGATGGTCTTCTCCTTGAGTCTGAATACCCTCATTACTTGCCTCAATTGGGGAATTGCTTAATGCTAGAGATAACTTTGAGGCAATTGGGGAGAGTGATCTCAGCTTAGAGGGTGAGGGCGATTCTTCAGCAATCTGCAATGGCACTATCCCAGAGTTTTTTTGCTGAGTGATATCAAGTTTGGATAAACAGTTATCATTCCCTTCTACCTTGCAAACTGGCTCCTTTCCTTGGCTCCTTCTACCCTCTGCCTTCTGCCTTGTTGTCGCCATGTAAGTTTCTACCGAACTTGATCTGACTTGTTGAGAAACCCCCTGCTCCCCTGCTCCCCTGCTCCCCTGCTCCTCTGCTCCCCTGCTCCCCTGCTCCCCTGCTCCCCTACTCCCCTGCTCCCCTGCTCCCTTGCTCCCTTGTTTCTCAAGAGGCGATGGTGCAATTATAGAGTTCTCAGGGTGCAATTTTGAGCTAGTCAGGGTGGGAACAGGTTTGGGTGGAACGAGCTGAGATTGGGAAGTTTTGGACTTATCCGTTAGAGCAATGATGCCAGCTGCCCCCAAAAAGAGAATGAGGATACCAATGACATTTTTCCCTAAGGTGCCCAAAACAGAAGAAGGCAGATAATCCTGTTGTGGATGGGGAGGTTGTAAGTCTTGGTTTGAGGCTTGTTTCATAGAGATATCGCGCTCGTTGGTAACTAGAAAACGCAACGTCAGCCTATTTACGATTTTGGCGCAATTGGCGCTGCTTGATGGTATATTAATGGTGGAACGTCAGCCGGTCGCGCCGCAACGCCTAATATTCATATTTTGGTTGGCGCCGAGCCCTGTTCGCTTGCGTTGTTTCGTTGTACTATTAAATATTCAAAGATGAAAATATTCAAGGAAAGTGGGGGTTTAGGCAAAAAAAAACACACGAAAG
>JAAHHL010001094.1 GCA_010672185.1 Caldora sp. SIO3E6
TCTGCTACTTGTACACCTTCCGGAGGAATGATTTCCACCGGTTGGCTGTAACCAACATTCAAAATGAGGTTTTTACCTTTAACCTGAGCTCGATAGCCAACACCCTGGATTTCCAGGCGTTTTTCAAATCCCTTAGATACCCCCTCAACCATATTGGCAACTAAAGTTCGAGACAAACCATGGCGCTCACGAGATTTTCTGGATTCATCTCGACGTACAACCTTGATCGTCTCACCTTCTTGCTCCACTGTTACCTGCTCTGGTACAACCCAGTCAAGTTCTCCTTTGGGACCTTTAACGATGACATGTTGGCCATCAATTTTTACAGTTACTTTACTAGGAACCTCTATAGGGCGTTTGCCAATACGCGACATGACTTCATCCTCGTTGTTTTTTGGAAAGTTGGAAATATTGACTATTCCTTAACGCTAAGAGTCTTCTAATTATTTACCAGACGTAGCACAGGACTTCGCCTCCAACTCCCTGACGCCGTGCTTCCCGGTCAGTCATAATCCCTTTAGAAGTGGAGATAATTGCAATACCGATGCCACCAAGTACTCTCGGTAATTCTTTACGGTTAGAATAAACTCGCAACCCAGGTCTACTAACCCGCTTCATTACTTTAATAATTGGCTGTCGATTTTTACCTTTGTATTTTAAAGAAATGACCAAGAATTTTTTGATGCCCTCGCCAGACTCTTCAAAATCGGCAATAAAGCCTTCTTCTTTGAGAACCCTAGCAATAGAGCGGGTCATTTTAGTTGCTGGTACATTGGTCGTTTGATGCCGCACTAACCCCGCATTCCGAATACGGGTTAGCATATCTGAAATTGTGTCGTTTGCCGCCATTAGTTCCTTCCTCTACTTACAGTCCTTAGTTGTCTCGGAAAGGCATTCCCATCTCTTTGAGTAAGGCGCGACCTTCTTCATCGGTTTTTGCGGTTGTGATGATTGCAATATCCATGCCACGAATTTGATCAATACTGTCGTAATCTACTTCCGGAAAAATTAGTTGTTCGCGAATGCCAAGACTATAGTTGCCACGCCCATCAAAGCTCCGAGGACTAATGCCACGGAAGTCTCTAATTCTTGGTAGTGCTAAGTGGATTAATCTGTTGAGAAATGAGTACATACGCTCAGAGCGTAAAGTAACCATGACACCAACTGGCATCCCTTGGCGGATTTTAAAACCGGCAATCGCCTTTTTGGCTCGCGTTACTACTGGTTTTTGACCAGTAATGATGGCAATTTCGTTCAAAGAAGATTCTAATGCCTTGGAATTCTGAGACGCTTCTCCTAATCCTCGGTTAACGGTAATTTTGACTAACC
Organism: Caldora sp. SIO3E6; assembly: GCA_010672185.1. GTDB lineage: Bacteria > Cyanobacteriota > Cyanobacteriia > Cyanobacteriales > Coleofasciculaceae > Caldora. The sequence continues at coordinate 1,330 of JAAHHL010001094.1, forward strand.
GGGGAACTTGGTGAATATTTTGATAACCAAACTGCTCTTTGAGTTTTGGTACGACTTTTTCTTGATAGAGACTTTTTAGTGTTCCTGTCATGGTAGTTGTTAATTTTTCCTGGGCTTGGTCAGGAAGTTACTAGTGCGTTCGGGCAGAAGTAAGTAACCAGTTAAAACAGACTCAAAAGTAGATTTATAAGTATTATAACCTCCTGAATTTTACCTTAGAGCCTTGGAGAATAGTAATAATTAGTATTAGACACTAATCAATAATTTCACCGGTTTTTTTGAGCATTCTTACTTTACGCCCGTCATCGTTAAAGGTATAGCAAATGCGGCTAGCAACTTTTTGTTTGTCGGAGTAAAGCATGACGTTGGAGCTATGTACTGGAGCCTCAAAGGTGGTAATTTGACCAGACTCCCCTTCTTGTTGAGGCTTAACGTGTTTGGTTTTAATGTTTACCCCTTTGACAACCACCTTGCTCAGAGCTGGTAATGTCCGCAAGATTTCTCCCACTTTACCCTTATCTCTGCCACTAATTACCTGAACAGTATCGCCTTTTTTGACATGCATTTTTTGGCGCTTAGCAGGTTTATTGGCCTTTGTATTAGTTTTAGGTGTGATCATAATACCTCCGGAGCCAAGGAAACAATTTTGGTAAAGTTCTTTTCCCGTAGTTCCCGTGCTACTGGTCCGAAAACACGGGTTCCTCTGGGGTTACCATCTAGGTTGATGAGCACAGCAGCGTTGTCATCGAAGCGAATACTCATACCGCTTTCCCGGCGCAGTCCCTTGCGGGTGCGGACAATGACAGCCCTCACAACGTCTGACTTTTTCACTGCCATATTGGGAATGGCATCTTTAACAACGCCAATAATTACATCACCAACCCCGCCGTAGCGTCGATTACCGGCACCGACGACGCGAATACACATCAATTTACGGGCACCGCTGTTGTCAGCGACATTGAGGTAAGTCTGTTGTTGAATCATGGTTGTGGATCTCCTTGTTAGTTATCCATTGTCAGTTGTTTGCTAGGCAGTCACTCTACTAGTGCAGCGCGATGAAAATAATTCACCAGTGTGAAATCAGTAGAATCCTTCATCCATAAGCATTTTGAATTTTGCATTTTGAATTTTGAATTCCGCGCAGCGGTACTAGTAATTTTTTGTGCTCAACTAGGATATTGGTCTGTTGCTGAGTTGAGGGAGCATCTACCGACTGACCACTGACTATGGCTCAGGACTAAGAATCCTTGCCGAGGATTTGGGTGACTGTCCAGCGTTTAGTACGACTAAGGGGGCGACTTTCTCGAATCCGGACTCGATCGCCTTCGTTGCACTGGTTTTCCTCATCATGAGCTTTATACCGTTTGGTACGCACGACGATTTTGCCGTACTTGGGATGAGGGGAGCGATTTTCTACTGCAACTACTACAGTTTTGTCCATTTTGTCGCTGACCACTAGACCAACTCTTTCTTTAACTGCCATTGATCTTTACTCCTGTTCTTGCTCTGTTTCTTCAATTGGTGGGGTTTCATTTGTGGTCGGGGCGTCAGTTGGTGCTTGAGCCGCAGCGAGTTGGCGTTCCCTTTCCACCGTTAGCATTTGAGCAATGCGATGCCGGAGATGTTTAAACTGATGA
>JAAHHL010001095.1 GCA_010672185.1 Caldora sp. SIO3E6
TTTCAATCGTTTTCAGTCTCGCAAAGTGCAAGGAAATGGTATTTTTTAGTTCAAAAACCTTGCACTTTTACCAGAAAATTCCTCCTGAACTCTTAACTTATTACTTATTACTTATTACTTATTACTTATTACTTATTACTTCAAAACCCGCGTCAATCGACTTATTCTCCCAAGCCCTAATTAGGTGTTAGGTGGTAGGTTTAGGTTCAAGTTGTCAAAAATGATGCCTCGAAGAGTTTTTCCCTGAGCGCCTGTTAACAAAATGTTAAAAATCCCTGTATTGCCTACTCAAGAAAGATTACAGCTGATTTAGGTGATTCAGTAAAATCTCAGAATCCTTGTATAATCTGGAACTTCTGAACATCTTATTGTTTCTAACAAAACAGCCACCGTACTTGGGAGTTGCCTGTGTCTCTCAGCTTCAAAAACTTGTCTCGCATCTCTACTGCTCGATTGTCTCGACGGATAGTTCTGTGGATCTTTGCCAGTATTGTGGCAATTGAGGTAATTATTCTGATTCCTTCGGTTTTGAAGCGGGAGCAAGAATTGTGCTGGCAGTTAAAGGAGACTTCGACAACGGCAGTTTCCATGGCAATCCATAATACTCCAGCTGGGGCTTCCGAATCAGAATTCTTGGCTCAGGTTAGCAAACTTCAAGTTAATCCGCTCATATTGGGAGGAACTCTTTATAATTCAGGGGGATCAATAGTTGGCAGCTTTGGTGAGACTCCTCAGCTTTCCTTAGCTCAGGTAGAGAAAGCTGATGGGACTTTTTATGAGGGTTCCCGGTACGATGTCGCCTGGTTGGCAGATGAGTTAGGTAGAGATTACACCCTGATTCTGCGTCAGGATACCTCTTTTATCAGAGGAAAACTATTAGCCTACATTGGTAGGATAGTCAGTTTGGTAGTGATCATTTCTGCCTTCGTTACCCTGGTGACCATGCTAGTTATCGAGCCGCTGGTAATTACTCCAATTTTGCAACTCCGGAGAGATTTGATTCTGGCTGGGGAAGTCGCGAGCCTTGAGGGAGAGATTCCTGAGTTTCATTGTAGTTCTATCCGCCGCCGGGATGAGTTAGGAGAGGTGATTATGGCTTTTAAGCAAATGTTTTACCAAGTACATCACGCGATCGCTCAACGTAAAGAGGCTCAAAAAGCTTTACAAAAACTCAATGAAGAACTAGAAGCTAGAGTAGCAGAACGTACTGCTCAGTTGGCTCAAGCTAATGCGGAGATTGTAGCACTGAATGAGCGTCTGAAAGCGGAAAACCAGTACTTACTGGAAATTGATCAGATGAAAACTGATTTTCTCTCCACTGTTTCCCATGAACTGAGAACCCCTCTAACTTCGGTATTAGGCTTTGCCAAACTGATTGAGAAAAAACTGGATGATGTGATTTTTCCTGCGGTTAATACTGAAGATAGGAAAACTAGACGAGCAGTGGAACAGGTGGGAGGAAATATTGGTATTATCGTTTCCGAAGGGGAAAGGCTGACGGCTCTGATTAATGATGTTCTCGATATTGCCAAAATGGAGGCGGGTAAAATTGAGTGGAAGATGGAGCCACTTAAGGTAGAAGAAGTAATAGACCATGCGATCGCAGCTACCTCTGCTCTCTTTCAGAATAAAGGTTTAAGACTCAAGCAAGACCTAGAACCAGGATTACCTGAAGTTATTGGAGACCGGAATAGACTGATCCAGGTACTGATTAATCTGATTTCCAATGCGGTAAAGTTTACCCCTCAGGGTTCGGTAACTTGTAAGCTTAGCAAAACTGAGCACCACATTACCATCAGTATTATCGATACTGGCATCGGTATTGCTCCCGAAAATCGCTCGAAAGTCTTTGATAAATTCCGACAACTAGGGGATACTTTAACCGATAGACCGACAGGAACGGGCTTAGGGTTACCTATTTGTAAACAAATCGTGGAACATCACGGAGGTCAGATTTGGGTAGAAAGTGAACTAAGTACAGGTAGTAACTTCTCTTTTACATTACCCATTGCCTGTGGGTTATACCAGGATTTACCAAATTTTAATCTTAATACTCTCCTCGAACAACTACAAGTTTCTGTTAGTAGCAGTTCTGAGTCTAGCCAGAAACTACAGAAGACAATCCTGGTTGTGGATGATGATGCTCCGATTCGTACCTTACTCACTCAAGAATTAGAAGCTCATGGTTACCAAATTTGGCAGGCAAAAGATGGTTTGGAAGCAATTAAACAAGCCAAACAAGCTAAACCAGACCTGATTGTAATGGATGTGATGATGCCACAGATGAATGGGTTTGATGCTGCTGCTGTATTGAAAAATGACCCTCAAACCCAGGATATTCCCATTATTATCCTTTCAATTGTGGAAGACCAAGAAAGAGGATATCGTCTGGGGGTAGACCGTTATTTGAATAAGCCGATTAATACAGAAGTTTTGCTCCAAAATATTGACTTGCTCTTATCCCAGGGTACTTCTAAGAAAGAAGTATTGGTAGTGGATGAAGATGTGCCTACCGTTAAATTGTTAACGGAAGTACTGCGAACTAAAGGATACAGCGTGACTGAGGCATTTAATGGTCAAGAATTTCAAGAAAAGATGGCTTCAGTATCCCCTGATTTGATTATTGCCAATACTGATTTATGGCAGCAGTCTGATGTGCTCAAGACGTTGCGTTTTGAGAAAGGGATGGAGAATGTTCTGTTTATTTTATTAGCTGGAAATAGGGAATTGGGGGTAGGGAGGGTGAGGAAGTAGGGAGATGGGGAGATGGGGAGATGGGGAGATGGGGAGATGGGGAGATGGGGAGATGGGGAGATGGGGAGATGGGGAGATGGGGAGATGGGGAGATGGGGAGATGGGGAGAGGGGGAGATGGGGAGATGGGGAGATGGGGAGATGGGGAGAGGGGGAGATGGGGAGATGGGGAGTTGGGGAGATGGAGAGATGATGAGGGGGGGAGAGAGGG
>JAAHHL010001096.1 GCA_010672185.1 Caldora sp. SIO3E6
TGAGACTAAGGGATTAAAAGAAGAGTAACACCTTCCCCTCAGACCTGAGATTAACTAGGTAAAATTAATCTCAATAATAGTTTGCGTAAATAATACGCAAACTATGTTTTTTTTGTCCAAAGTCCAACACTATCAGAAGCAGAAGTTAAAGTTCCTGCGGTGGTATTGATTGTACCTTGATTACTAGTTAGAGCGATCGCACCACTATCACCATCAATACTAAAAGCCTGAATATCTCCTGTCTTGATATCGCTATCGGCAATAAGATTAATTTCTCCTGCATCAGCACTATCAGAAGCAGAAGCTAAAATTCCTGCGGTGGTATCGATACTACCAAGGTTACTGCTGAACTTGATATTGCCACCATTACCCTCTCGGCTAGCAGAAATTGTATCTGCAGTAGTAATATTACCCTCGGTAGCAAGAGTAATATCTCCTGCATTACCAGCATTAGAGGCAGAGATTAAACTACCTGGGGTGATATCAATATTATCGAGGTTAATGTCGGATGCAATTCCATTAAAGTCAATGCTGGTAGAATTTTCATCTCCAGTGATAATGTCACCCTTGGCAGTAAGAGTGATATTTCCGGCATTACCCTCATCGGAGGCAGAGATTAAAGTTCCTGCCGTGGTATCGATATTACCCAGGTTACTGTTAAACTCAATATTGCCAGCATTACCATCAATACTAACAGCGATTGTATTTCCGGTAAAAATATCACCTTCAGCAGTAAGAATAATATCTCCAGCATTACCGCCTTCAGAGAAAGAGATTAAATTACCTGCGGTGGTGTCAATCGCACCACGGTTACTATTGAACTCAATATTGCCAGCATTACCGTAACGACTACGAGCCGATGCCTTTTCGGTGATAATATTCCCCTCAGCATTAAAAGTAATGTTTCCGGCATTACCAGTATCAGAGGCAGAACTTACAGTGCCTTGGGTAGTAATCATACCACTATTGCTGTTGAACTCAATGTTGCCGCCATTCATGACACCATCGGAATCAACCCTATCAGTGGTGATATTGCCGTCAGCTTGGAAAGTAATATTCCCCCCATCGCCCAAATCACTGTCAGTTATCACCTCATTAGTAGTGATATTGCCGCCAGCCTGGAAAGTAATATTCCCTCCATTACCAATAAGATTTTCAGCTATCACATCATGAGTCGTGATATCACCATTCGTGCTAGTGAGACTAATATCACCTGCTGCTATGGAAGCACCAAGCAATCCCCGGGTAGAATCGATTTTACCTGTAGTTATACTCGCTCCCTCAATACGGATATCTCGTCCATTCGTTTTAATTGTCTCTCCTGAATCCATCCAAAACTTGCCAACATCATCCATATCAGCGTCTGCTGTAAAAGTAATCGAGCCAGCAGATAGGAAAATATCATTATCAAATTCTAACGATACGCCGGGAGTAATGATAATATCATTAGTTGCTTCTAGTACAACTTCCCCTTTCTGACTTTGAAGTGCAGTGTGAGAAATTGTATAAACTGTTCCTGGGTCATTTTCAAAGCCAATTATAGGCAATTTACCATCATCGGCTCCCGCACCATCCACAATCCTGATATCTTGTGGATCAAGGAGCAACGTACCAAAATTTCCTTGAGGAGCAGTAGTATCAACCTCACCTCGAAAAATCAAATTCTCCTTACCGGAAACTTCAACAAACCCACCATCGCCACTATTACTACCCCCACGGGCGCTAATCCTACCATAAAATCCCGTAGTTCCATCAGCCCAAGCGATCGCTCTACCCCCATCTCCATTTAATATCCCATCGACATTAATTTCCGAATCCCTACTAATATATGTACGCTCAGCATTCAATATTGAACCAGAACCTTGATAATCCCCACCGATTAATACCGTACCACCACCATTCGTACCGGAAGCATTAATCTCGGCAGCGAATAATCCGACTTTTTCTCCCAATACTTGTACCTTACCCGCAGTATCTCCAGAAACATCGATACTTCCAGAAGCGATCGCTGTCCCTGCATCCGTTGGTATGCTAGTATCAGTTGCCGTTAACTGCACTTCCCCATTATCAGTAACCGTCAACTCGGCAATATTTCCTGCACCTGTTACTAATTCCGATAATGTCCGAGAATCAGATAACGAAGATTGGGAGTGAGAAATTGCAGATAAATTCTCTAACTCTCCTGTCTCCGTCACTTCCACCAAAGGATTACCACCATCTGCCATTACCTCCGGCACTGCCAAAAGAGATACCTCACCACCAGGAGCCGATAGTTTGCCTGTACTAACTACCGTACCTCCCACCAAGGTGATATTTTCCCCAGATTCCACAGCCAAATCACCACTATTTACCACAGCACCAGGTTCTTCTCCTTCAAAATACAAACCCACCGGTGCTGAAACATTAACCGTTAACAATGGTGGTGCATTAGGAGTAGTCGCACTAAATTTCTGTCCATCGGGGAAAATAAAACCACTAGCGGTACTACCGACAAAGGAACCCCGCATATCCAGTTGAGCATTAGGACCAAAGAGAATACCATTGGGATTAATCAAAAACAGATTAGCCTCACCTAAAACCCCCAAAGTACCAAACAGATAAGAAGGGTTAGTTCCCGTTACCCGGCTAAAAATCGCCCTAATGCCAGCCGGATTAGCAAAATAGGCTCCTCGCCCTTCCAAAATACTAAATTCCTGAAAACTGTGGAAGAGATTAGTTCCTCGAATTGCTCCCCTATCAATCCGCTCAATGTTGGGGTTGATAGGTTTAACTACGGAATTTTCGTTACCGAGACTGTTATCGGGAATAATCTGAGCCAAAGCATTGGTAGAGCCCAGAGTTATTCCACTTAAGGCTAGGGGGATTGCTAGGGATAACTTTCTCAGAGTTCTCAAGCTATCGAAGGGCGAAGCATTTGGACTGTATAACTTGGGTTTGATAGATAAATTATCCCCCAAATGCTT
>JAAHHL010001097.1 GCA_010672185.1 Caldora sp. SIO3E6
CTTAAAGTTAGTCAAAGATATCTTCCTCATTGGGAATTAGCAGGAGCAATTTACTTTATTACTTTTAAAACCTGGCAAAAGCTAGAATTAACTCCAGAAGCAAGACAGGTAGTTCTAGATTCTTGTTTATTCTTCAATAACCAAAGGTACAAAACTTATGCTGTTGTCATTATGCCAGATCATGTCCATTGGTTAATGCAGCCTTTGCCAAAATCAGATCAGGAATATTGGAAATTGGCTAGTATTATCCACAGCATCAAAAGCTATAGTTCTAACCAAGTGGCTAAAGTAATGGATCATGGTGGTATTGTCTGGCAAGACGAACGATACGATCGCATTATGCGAGATGAAAGAGAGTTGTTAGAAACCTGGAACTATATCAGAGAAAATCCGGTGAAAGCTAATTTATCTGAGATTGCTGAACAATATCCTTTCTTCTGGCAAATAGATATTGTAGAATAATCTCCTGTTGTGGAACAGGCTTCTAGCCTGTAGCAATATCAGGCAAATAACAATTTGAATGACTGGCAAGATGCTAGTTCCACATTAGAATAGCCTCTTGTAGAATAATCATTATGTGGAACAGGCTTCTAGCCTGTATCAATCTCAGTCAAGTGATAATTGGGATGACTGGTAAGATGCCAGTTCCACAGATAATAGTCTCTTGTAGAATAATCTCCTGTTGTGGAACAAGCTTCTAGCCTGTATCAATCTCAGTCAAGTAATGATTTGGATGACTGGCAAGATGCCAGTTCCACAGATAATAGTCTCTTGTGGAATAATCATTCTGTGGAACCAGCTTCTAGCTTGTAGCAATCTCAGGCAAGTGATAATTGGGATGACTGGCAAGATGCCAGTTCCACAGATAATAGTCTCTTGTAGAATAATCTCCAGTGGAACCAGCTTCTAGCCTGTCTCAATTTCAGTCAAGTAATGATTTGGATGACTGGCAAGATGCCAGTTCCACATTAGAATAGTCTCTTGTAGAATAATCATCCAGTGGAACAAGCTTCTAGCTTGTCGCAATCTCAGGCAAATAACAATTTGAATGACTGGCAAGATGCCAGTTCCACAACAGACTATTTATTCTGTTGTGGAATAATCATCCAGTGGAACAGGCTTCTAGCTTGTAGTAATCTCAGTCAAATAACAATTTGAATGACTGGCAAGATGCCAGTTCCACATTAGAATAGTCTGTTGTGGAATAATCATCCAGTGGAACCAGCTTCTAGCTTGTAGTAATCTCACGATAACCTTGCGGATTAACAAAAATTTCCCTTTGAATTAAGTAATTTCAATCATACTGGCTTCAAGTAAAAAAAATATTTGATGATTTTGGCGCTGAATTTTGACGATATTACGTGGTTTGAGCCCTTGAACTAAAAAAAGAAAAATGATATAATCATGCTATGATTGACTTTTTATAACTTTTTTTCTGCCAAACAAACAATTTAATGGCTTCAACCCTAATAACGGCGTGGTAAAAGTAGAAAAATCTTGATAGAAGAGGAATTCAGGTAAGGTAGTCCGATGACTAAAAAATTAGCACAGCCAAATTGCCATAGTTGACATTGTGTTTATTGTCTGATATGGAGAGAGGCCGCGATCGCACCCTACTAATAGAGTACCTCTTACAGGATGAGTCGCTTATAACGCATAATAATGCGATCGCTAATAAGTGTAGTAAGCTTAGACACATTCACTTTGCATGTCTCGGATAATGAATCACAGGCAAGATGCCTGTTCCACAATAAACAGAGGAGGCAGTGACAGCACAGGGAAGAGCAATTACTGTTATTCGCGGATAAAAACACACCTCACACCCAGCTAGGAAATTCCCGGAACATCTTCGTATAAGGCAGCGATCGCACAACTGAAATTGACGCTAGCCAACTCTATCTCTTGTCCTTCCCTATCAGAGGATTTTTCTGGTTAAATTTAGGAAGAGTGTCTACAAATCAATGTTAGAGCTTTTTATTGCCAATATTACCGTATCTGCATCAGTTGAGCCAACAAGTTTTGCCCAATGGTGTCACAAGACGGAGGAGATTTCACCAGCTGCTCGTCAAACTGTTCAGGCGATGCTAGAGGCAGCAGAAACTCAGGATTGCGATCGCGCAGATACTATCCTTTCTCAACGGAGAGAACTGTCTTTAGTTCCCCAAGAATTATTCAACCCAACAGCAAAACTGACCGACATATCCCCCCTCGCATCCCTAACACAACTCACTCACTTGGAATTGCCCTATAACAATATTAAAAATGTGAGTCCTTTGGCAGGTTTAACCAATCTGACGTATTTGGATCTGCAAGCTAATGATATTTCAGTCCTCACTCCTCTGGCAAATCTGACTAAATTACGAAGCTTGAGGTTAGGGGTCAATGCCATCTCAGATGTCCGACCCTTAGCAAGTTTAACCCAGCTCAATTGGCTGGAGCTAGAGAATAACCAAATAGAAAATATCCAGGGATCGATTTGCCATTTTTAGTTGTTCCACCTACAACCATTACCTAAAACCTAACGCCTAGTCTCTAGTGCCTAACCCAGATTTAGTATAAGATATCTTCTGTGGTGTCGCTCAAGTATGTTGGGGAAGTAATATTTTGGTCATTTTTCAAGCAACAAAAGAAAATATCAGCTCCCTAGAAGAGCGTCTAGAGATTAATTATCTCCGAAGTACCAACCTGCCTACCAATACTATAGATGGACAAGATATCATTAGTGGTTTAACCCAGAACCCTAAGTCTCTACCGCCACAATATTTCTATGATGATCGTGGCTCCCAGTTATTTGAACAAATTTGTGAGTTACCAGAATATTACCCAACTCGGACAGAAGCCTGGATACTACACCAGTATGCAGGTGAAATTGCTCGGATGACGGGGGTTTGCGAACTGGTGGAACTCGGGAGTGGCAGTTCTACCAAGACTCGCCTGTTGTTAGATGCTTACCAAGCCCA
>JAAHHL010001098.1 GCA_010672185.1 Caldora sp. SIO3E6
GGGTGACAAGGGAGACAAGGGGGACAAGGGGGACAAGGGGGACAAGGGAGATAGGGGAAAAATCTAGATTTATAGGCATTATAACCGATATAATAAGTTCTACTTGTATCTTACTTATTACTTATTACTTATTACTTATTACTTCAAAACCCGTTTCTCTCGCCACCACTTTAGGTGTGTCACCCCATTACACTGGTATATCTTCCCATCCTCGAACGTTTTTGCGCCGCGATTGTATCCCTTCCATGAGAAATAGGACATCTGAGTAGTTATTTGTTTGTTTTATGGCATCGAGATAAATAATGCGCTGGGCAACTTCCGGTAATCGAAAACACCAATAGACACTCATCAAAGGATTAATCCAAAGCTTGCTTCCTTGGGTTCTTGGTGTGACATGGTAATCTCCGTAATGTCCAGCCAATGCGGATAAGATAGAACTGGAAACAATGCTGATATGTTCTGGCATTTGGCAGAAGACGTACTCACTCGCCTCTCTATATTGCTGTACTTCTGGCATCTCTTGCAGCAGTGAGAACATTCCTAAAAAACTACCGCTTTTGATTAATTCTGCTACCCCTTCGAGAAAGTGAGCATGGCACACTCCGTGATAATGATCGATGCCAAATCCTAGACAAACCAATAGTTTTCTCGCCACTGCAACTTCATCAACAGCAGCGATACTTGCCACATCTTCATGAGGGGTACCGAGTCCTATTTCATCTCCACGCATTAAACTATCTGTCCCACCGTCAATTAGAATAACCGTGTCTACAGCTAATTCTTTGACTAAGGCTTGATAACTCGCAAGAAGTGGTTTAAAACCTGTTCTCTCAAAACAATAAATGGGAGTTTCTTCACCTTGTTGACGGAACCAAGTTGCTAGATATTGCTCAGGGAAGTAATTGTGACGACGTAGTGTATCTGCCGTTACTTTCAGCAGGGATGGGGATAATCTTGCTCCTTCATCAGGGAGATAGGAGAAGGAGAGATTGGCAAGATAGACTGTTTTCCCTAAGGCTTTGAGACCAAAATAGAGCGGCAGTCCACAAAAAATATCGAAACCTCCTCCTGCACCAGCTAAGAGGATCGTCTGTGCAGGTTCGAGTTCAGAGAAGAAGGGTAATTTTAGTAAATTGATCATCTAGGGGTACGGTGCGATCGCCATAATCATAAAACGACATAACCTGTCAAAATCATAGCTTTTTAAGTATGCTGGAAGTAATACTGTTTGATGACAGGAGCAATCAATGCTATTAGAAGACTATTTTGACTTTATTGGGAATGATGATATTCGGATCAAAGGAACTCGCGTTGGTATTGAGCATGTTCTAGACGAGTATATCAACTTTGGTAAATCTCCTGAAGCCATAGCTGAACAGTTTCTTACCATAACTTTAGAACAAGTTTATGCGACAATTCTCTACTATTTTCATAACCAAGAAATTGTTGCAAAATATATATCTGACTGGATAGAGCATACAAACCAGGTACAGCAAAAGTATGATGAAAACCCCCCAGAATTTGTGGTACGTTTACTTAAGTTAAAAGAGAAGCGTGAAGCCACTAAAGTAACTCAATAATGCCTAAGTATTTGTTGGATGAAAATATGCCATCCCTGTATCGCGAACAGCTATTACGTTACCGAGCAGATTTAATTGTGTGTATGGTTGGTGATGAAGATGTACTTCCTAAAGGTACACTAGATCCAGAAATTCTCTGCTGGTGTGAGGAAAATAAATTTTTACTGGTTACTAATAACCGCAAATCTATGCCAGTACATTTAGCTGATCATTTAGCAGAAGGTCGCCATGTACCAGCAATTTTTGTGCTTCGTCGTCCTGTAGATGTTGGTCAGGTGATTGAGGATTTGATTTTGATTGCAGAGGCGGCTAATGAAAATGAATATCAGGATTGTATTACTTATCTGCCTCTAGCTTAATAGAACAAGTTTTGTTTCACTTCTAAGAAAGGAGTAAACTGTTTAAGCAATAACCAACATGTCTATGATAATCAAAGTATTCTTCCTTGGTAACCTCCCATGCTACGGTATCATCTGAGCCTGGATGAGACACGGCATTGCAATTTCTTCTATCGAATCTTAAAATTGGCACTTATCTGGGGGACTGATTGGGCAAGTTGGTGGTGAGAGGGGATTGCTTTGAAGGCCAAGCCAATACAGATTTGTGAGTTTTGCCAGAGGACTAACATCTGTTATTTGATTGTTGTTGAGGTAAAGCACCAACAGGTTAGTGAGTTTTGCAACAGGACTAACATCTGTTATTTGATTGTTGCTGAGGTGAAGCGACCCCAGGTTTATGAGTTTTGCCAGAGGACTAACATCTGTGATTTGATTGTCGCTGAGGTCAAGCCCCAACAGGTTTGTGAGTTTTGCTAGAGGACTAACATCTGTGATTTGATTGTCGCTGAGGCCAAGCCCCAACAGGTTAGTGAGTTTTGCTAGAGGACTAACATCTGTGATTTGATTGTTGCTGAGGTCAAGCCCATTCAGGTTTGTGAGTCTTGCTAGAGGGCTGACATCTGTGATTTGATTGTCGCTGAGCAAAAGCGACTCCAGGTTTGTGAGTCCTTCTAGACTGACATCTGTGATTTGGTTGTTGCTGAGGTAAAGCTGCCCCAGGTTTATGAGTTTTGCTAGAGGACTAACATCTGTGATTTGATTGTTGCTGAGGTCAAGCCCCAACAGGTTTGTGAGTCTTGCTAGAGGACTAACATCTGTTATTTGATTGTTGCTGAGGACAAGCCCTTTCAGGTTGGTGAGTTTTGCTAGAGGACTGACATCTGTTATTTGGTTGTTGCTGAGGTTAAGCGACTCCAGGTTTGTGAGTCCTTCTAGACTGACATCTGTAATTTGGTTGTTGCTGAGGTTAAGCAACTCCAGGTTTGTGAGTCCTTCTAGACTGACATCTGTAATTTGGTTGTTGCTTAGCTGAAGCACCCT
>JAAHHL010001099.1 GCA_010672185.1 Caldora sp. SIO3E6
TAGGTAATATTACGATTAATAGTGCCGCGATCGCACTTCTTGAAAATAGCTTGATTAATGCTAGTGCTTTCCAAGGTGCAGGAGGTAATATCCAAATTACCCTCCAAGGAATTTTTCTTTCCCCTGATAGTGGCATTACCGCTAGTTCCCAGCTGGGAGTTGATGGTATGGTGCAAATTAATGACTCTTTATTAGACCCTAGCTCAGGATTAAACCAGTTACCTCAAGATGTTACTGACCAAACTGACCAAATTGTCGCAGGCTGCACTGCTGATGCTAATAGTCAATTTATGATTACCGGTAGAGGAGGATTGCCGGAAGACCCCACAGCAATCATTCGGGGTCAAACTATTTGGCAAGACTTACAAGACTTTTCCCCAGAAGCTACAGTTAGTAATTCTGACTCAACTAGTTATTCTCTGGTAGCAGCTGAACCAATTCCTCCAGATCCGGTGGTTGAGGCTACGGGGTGGATTGTTAATCAACAAGGATATGTGGAGTTAGTGGCTCATGTTCCACGGGAAAATTTCTCTGTTGCGTATGGCTGTAATTTAAGTAATAAGGGAATAGGGAATGGGGAATAGGGAATGGGGAATAGGGAATAGGATAAAATTCCACCTCGAAAAAGAAGATCCGAAACAAGTCAGCTTCCCTTTAAGCTTCTTGCCTCCTGCCTCCTGCTTCTTGTTCCCCTCCTTGGAGGGGTTAGGGGTGGGTTCCGCTTCCTTCCTTCTAACACTCGTTACTCTATTCTTACCCCAAAGAATTTGTGCCCAAATTATTCCAGATAATACCCTGCCCATTAACTCAGCAGTTCAGACTACCGACACAACAAACACGATTATTAATGGTACTACCGTAGGCAATAACCTCTTCCACAGCTTCAGTCAATTTAACCTCTCCCAGAGCGAAACTGCCTATTTTAATAACCTAACCACCATTACCAACATCATCACCCGTGTCACCGGAGGACAAGCTTCTACAATTGATGGCATACTGAGTGCTAATGGTGCAGCTAATTTATTGTTAATCAACCCCAGGGGTATTACCTTTAACTCCAATGCTCAACTCAATATCGGTGGCTCATTTTTAGCTAGTACTGCCGATAGTCTCGTGTTTGCAGATGGCAGCATCTTTAGCGCCAGCAACCCTAATACCCCACCTTTGCTAGCAATAAATGTACCTGTGGGCTTACAGTATGGAGCAAATCCTGGAGGCATTCGTGTTGAAAATACGGGACATAATTTAACCTCTGCGGGAAACCCTATCTTCTCAACTTTGGATAAAAGTAGTAATCCTCTAGGTTTAAGAGTTCAACCCAACCAAACCCTAGCTTTGATTGGTGGAGAAGTGACGGTAGATGGTGGTCTCCTTACCGCAGAAAGTGGAAGAATTGAAATCGGTAGTATAGTTCAAAGTCGAGTTAATCTCAACTCTACTGCCAATGGTTGGACATTGAACTATCCAGAAGTTGACCAATTCGGAAACATTGAGTTTACTGCCGCTGCCTTAGTTGATACCAGTGGCAACGGAGGTAGTGGTATCCAATTAGTGGGAAAACAAATTACCATGACTGATGCTTCTCTGGTTCTGGTAGATAGCCAGGGAAATTTACCAGGAGGAAAGATTGTCCTCCAAGCCTCAGAATCAGTTACTATTAGTGGTAATAGTCCACCAGGAATTTTCACTGGTTTAAGGTCTCAAACAGTAGCAGCAGGCAAGGGGGCTGAAATTTTGGTTTCTAGTCCTTCATTGATATTGCAAGAAGGGTCAAGAATCCAATCGATTTCTTTTAGTAATGGTGAGGGTGGTGATATCAATCTCGAAGTCCCCAACTTAGTACAACTTATTGGTGCTTCCCCTGTTAGAACTGGGGCAACAAGTGACATCGCTGCCAACGTCTTAGGTTCAGGAAATGGGGGCAATATTAAGGTTTCAACTACCAATTTTAGTGCCCTTGATGGAGGAGGGTTAGCGGCAGTAACTGATGGTGCAGGAAATGCTGGCAATGTGACCATTAATGCTACCAATTCGGTAGAAGTTATCGGCTTTAACCCCCTCAGTACCAATCCCACCCGAAGTATTTTAGCAGCCGCAACCCGCAGTTCTGGAGCCGGTGGTCAACTAACTATCAACACTGGCAGATTAACGGTTAGGGATGGAGGCAGAATTACCGCGAGTACCATTGCCAATGGACTAGGGGGTAGTTTAACTATCAATGCTTCGGAATCCGTTGTAGTTGGTAGGATAGGAGAAGGGACATCTCTCAGAAGTATTATCGCTGCCGGTGCGGAAGCCAATCTCCCGATTCACCGCATTCGAGGACTCTCTCCCATTCCTGCGGGAGATTCCGGTACGATGACCATTAATACCCCCAAGTTAATCGTTTTTGAACAAGGTCGTGTCGGGGTAGACAATCAGGGTTTGGGTAATGCGGGGGAACTGAAGATCAATGCATCCCAGATTCGACTAGATACCGAGGGAATCATTTCTGCCTCTACTGAGTCGGGACAAGGAGGCAATATTACTCTCAATGTTCAGGATTTACTACTACTGCGCCGTGGCAGTCAAATTACTGCGGAAGCTGGAGGAACTGGTGATGGAGGTAATATTACGATTAATAGTGCCGCGATCGCACTCCTCGAAGGTAGCTTGATCAATGCTAATGCATTCCAAGGTACAGGGGGCAATATCCAAGTGACGCTCCAAGGACTGTTTATTGCTCCTGATAGTTTAATTACTGCTAGTTCCCAACTGGGAATTGATGGGATAGTGCAAATTAATGACTCCTTATTAGACCCTAGTTCAGGATTAAACCAGTTACCGGAAAATTTAACTGACTCCACTGACCAAATTGTCGCAGGCTGCACTGCTGATGCCAACAGTCAATTTATGATTACCGGTAGAGGCGGATTACCGGAAGACCCCACAACCACCATTCGGGGTCAAACTATTTA
>JAAHHL010000011.1 GCA_010672185.1 Caldora sp. SIO3E6
TGCCTCCTGCCTCCTGCCTTCTGCCTTCTGCCTCCTGCCTCCTGCCTCCTGCCTCCTGCCTCCTGCCTCCTGCCTCCTGCCTTCTCTTAACTATTTGACCATTACGCAGCCAGAATCGCCCAGATTCCCAAGATTGAGCTAGTGCCTCCCCAACAGTAATCTTGGTTTCTCTGATGTAAGGCATCACCTCCTGTAACTGCACCACCGGCAAACGTCGCCAATTTGTTGCTGTTTTAAAGAAAATCAGCTGTTGCCGAGACAAAGCTGTGGCTCTTAGTTGTTCTTGCCACTGGGGAAGTTTTACTAACCAAGACTGGAGTTGGTCACCCTCAATGCTGGCAATTTGACAATCACTAGCTGCCACTGCCTGGGTTAGGGCAGGAATGTCAGCAAACAGAGGTTCTGTGCCAAAACTTTCTCCAGCTTCCAACACCATTGCGGAAACTTTTTTACCCCCTGCGGCGTCAAGACCAAGTAATCGCACTCTACCTTGGCAAATTAAGTAAAAACATTGATTTTCCTGATTGTGTTCACCGCGAACAGAATATTTTGAATAATTGGTTAAGTTATATTTATATATTTCGTCACCTAGTTGAAAGTTATATATTTTGAAAGCTTGGCTGAATTGGTCAGCCAAGTTATCTTCAGATAGAGAGAGACCCAAGAGCTGGCCAATACTAAACAAGTCTTGGGAGCTGTCAGGATTTGGGGGATCATACCCCTGAATATTTAACATGCAATGCCCCTTGAAAAGACCACGCAGAGAAACCCATGTTTGGCAGATTAGTTGTCCAACTATTGCCAACAGAGGGTTAACGAAGAGTGGTGCGAGTATTGCCGCTTACTTACTGCACCTAGGGAATAATTTAGTTAACTTACTAATTTGTTAGTTATTTAGTTGTCCTTTAGAGTTTTATTGACACTCCCCGCTCTTGCATAGACAGGGATTCTAAGTTCGCCGTAGTCACTTGCTCTACCAGGGTTGCCCCAAGCAGAGTAGAGGCGGCTACTCCCTTAGCGTTACTTTGGGGATGCCCTCCCCTAGATCTTGTTTTATGCAAAATATTGATTGCTGCGTTAGTGTCCCTGTGTAGAACACAACCACATTGACAAGCATGAGTCCTTGTGCTGAGAGCTTTCTTGACTACCCGTTTGCACTGACTACACTCTTGAGAGGTGTACTGCGGTGGGACAGCAACAGCTTCTTTCCCAAACTTGTCAGCAAAATACTCTATCCACTGTCTGAACTGATACCAACTAGCATCAGCAATTGACTTGGCTAAGCAGTGGTTCTTGATCATATTGCTAACCCTTAAGTCTTCATAGGCTACTAAGTCGTTAGACTTGCATAAGTTACACGCTAGTCCTTTAGCGTGTTCATTCCTTTGCCTACTTACTCTTAAGTGTTTTTTTGAGTATCTAGCTCTTGCCTTGCGGCGTCGAGTGGAACCTTTCTTCTTCTTGTAGATGCGACGTTGAGCTTGTTTGATATCAGATTCAGCCGTTCTGAGGAATCTGGGATTGTGTTCTTGATATCCATTAGAGTCAGTATAGAACGACTCCAAACCAACATCTAATCCAATCTCTTGACCTGTTTTGGGCTGAACATCAACACATTCAACGTCAAGACAAAACTGACAATAATATCCATCAGCACGGCGGACTAATCTAACTCGCTTGATAGATTTAATCGGATATGTATGAATATCCCACTTGCCTAAAAGCTTCAACTCACCAATACCTTTTTTGTCAGTGAAATTAATCCGTCTCTTAGTAGAGTGAAGTTTCCATCCTGAGGTCTTATATTCAACCGAACGATTGTTTTTCTGGAACCGAGGAAAACCCTTCTTTCCAGGTCTCTTGGACTTGCAATTCTCGTAAAACCGGGAGATGGCAGACCATGATCGTTCAGCTGAAGCCTGACAAGCCGTTGAGTTTAAGTCTTTGACAAATGTAAATTCATTGCGTAGTTCTGTAGAGTATTTATTTAAGTCAAAACGTTTGATTTGGGATTCTTTAGGAGCATCTATCCAGTAGCGCAAGCATTTATTGCGGACAAACTGAACTGTCCTAATTGCTTCATCAATTGCTCGGTATTGAGCTGGTTTTGCCTTAATCTTGCACTCGACAACTAGCATTGATTCGACCTCCTCTCAATGTTATTATTTTATCATGTTTGATACCCTCAATAAACACAAATTACAAGGCGCTTAAAAGCGCTACCTCGCCTTCTCTACGAGAGGCTTCGCCAACATCCCTGCTCTTGCATAGACAGGGTTTTCGGCTGCGTCAATAATAAATTTCTTGAGAGAAATTCAAAATTTGCCCAAACTTTAAATAAATTTTTACAGAATTTATAAAAATCTTAAAACAATCTTTACACCCCCCTAGTGATCAAGTCAAACGCCTTAGGATTGTATTAACAGCATACCTCCTTTTTTTCCTTTATACCTAAGTGGTAATACTTACAAATTTGCATAAATTATAAATCTTCCCAAGGTGTATTTTTGGTATTCCTTCTCAATCTTTACTATTCTTTACACGATGAGATAGAAAGACACTAACATAGTAACTATGAAGCTAAAGCAGGACGGCAATACCCCACAAGGAATAGGGGAACACCGATCTAGGCGATCGCACTCCAGTTTTTAAAATATCTTTAGCGCTCACAATCAACAGCTAAAAATATTCTTATGCAACCAACTAACCCTAACCAATTTACAGAAAAAGCCTGGGAAGCGATCGCCCGCACCCCAGATATGGCGAAGGCGGCTCAGCAGCAGCAGATTGAGAGTGAACATTTGATGCAGGCACTGCTGGAGCAACAAGGACTAGCTACCAGCATTTTCAACAAGGCGGAAGTACCGGTGCAGCTGCTGCGACAAGCTACAGAAGATTTTATCCAGAGTAAGCCTAAGGTTTCCGGTATCAGTGAGTCGATCTATCTGGGCCGTAGCCTTGATACCCTTTTAGATAGAGCTGAGTCCTATCGCAAAAACTACAAAGATGAATACATCTCGATCGAGCACCTGATTCTGGCGTATCTTAAAGATAACCGCTTTGGCAAAGCTCTCTTCCAAGAATTTAAACTAAATGAACAGAAGCTTAAAAGCACCATTGCGCAGATTCGAGGGAACCAGAAAGTGACGGATCAAAATCCAGAAGGCAAGTACGAAGCACTAGAAAAATATGGACGGGACTTGACACAGGCAGCGCGGGCAGGTAAGCTCGACCCTGTGATTGGAAGGGATGATGAAATTCGCCGCACGATACAGATTCTCTCCCGCCGTACCAAGAACAACCCGATCTTAATTGGAGAACCGGGAGTTGGGAAAACAGCGATCGCAGAAGGATTGGCACAGCGAATTGTGGCGGGTGATGTACCCCAGTCCCTCAAAGATAGGCGCTTGATTGCTTTGGATATGGGGTCTTTGATTGCTGGAGCCAAGTTCCGGGGTGAATTTGAAGAGCGCCTCAAAGCAGTGCTCAAAGAAGTTACTGACTCCCAAGGTCAAATTATCCTATTTATTGATGAAATTCACACTGTTGTTGGTGCTGGCGCAACTCAAGGCTCAATGGATGCCGGGAACCTCCTGAAACCAATGTTGGCGCGGGGTGAGTTGCGTTGTATCGGTGCTACCACTCTTGATGAATACCGCAAGTATGTGGAAAAAGATGCGGCTCTAGAGCGTAGATTCCAACAAGTTTATATTGACCAGCCCACTGTAGAGGATACCATCTCGATCTTGCGGGGGCTCAAAGAGCGCTACGAAGTTCACCACGGGGTCAAGATTTCCGATAATTCCCTCGTCGCCGCTGCAACTTTATCCACTCGCTATATTAGCGATCGCTTTTTGCCAGACAAAGCGATTGACTTGGTAGATGAAGCGGCAGCAAGGCTGAAAATGGAGATTACCTCCAAACCAGAAGAACTAGATGAAATCGACCGCAAAATTCTCCAATTAGAGATGGAGAAGTTATCCTTACAGAAGGAAAGTAATCCTGCTTCCCTAGAAAGATTGGAAAGACGAGAAAAAGAACTCGCCGATCTCAAGGAAGAGCAAAGAACTTTGAGTGCTCAGTGGCAGTCAGAAAAAAATGTAATTGACCGCATTCAGGGCATTAAAGAAGAGATTGACCGCATTAATGTGGAAATGCAGCAAGCTGAGCGAGATTACGACCTTAACCGGCTCGCAGAGCTGAAACATGGTAAATTAGCACAGTTGCACAAATCCCTACAAGCAGCGGAATCTCATCTGAGTGCGACCCAAACCAGTGGTAAATCCCTGCTGCGGGAGGAAGTCACCGAAGCCGACATTGCTGAAATTATCTCCAAATGGACGGGAATTCCCATTAGTAAGCTAGTGGAGTCGGAAAAAGAAAGACTGCTGCACTTAGAAGCAGAACTACACAAGCGAGTAGTAGGACAAAATGAAGCTGTTACCGCTGTTGCCGATGCTATTCAGCGATCTCGTGCTGGTTTAGCCGACCCCAATCGTCCCACCGCTAGCTTTATTTTCCTCGGTCCCACTGGCGTTGGCAAGACGGAACTAGCCAAAGCTCTTGCTACCTATCTCTTCGATACTGAAGATGCGATGGTGCGGATTGATATGTCTGAGTACATGGATAAAGGCACTATCTCCCGACTGATTGGTGCTCCTCCAGGATACGTCGGTTATGAAGAAGGGGGACAACTAACAGAAGCTATTCGTAGACGTCCCTATGCGGTGATTCTCTTCGACGAAATCGAAAAAGCCCATCCCGAAGTCTTCAATGTAATGCTGCAAATCTTGGATGATGGGCGTGTTACCGATGCTCAAGGTCATACAGTAGATTTCAAAAATAGTGTGATTATTATGACCAGCAACATTGGTTCCCAGTATATTCTAGATGTAGTTGGGGATGATTCTCAGTACGACGAGATGCAGAATCGGGTGATGGAAGCCATGCGTACTAGTTTCCGTCCAGAATTCCTCAACCGAATTGATGAGATGATTATCTTCCACGCCTTACAGAGAGAACAGTTACGGTATATTGTCCAGCTGCAAACCCAGCGCCTAGAAAAACGCTTAGCTGAGCGTAAGATGTCCCTGAAGCTTTCCGAAAGTGCGATCGAATTCCTCGCAGAACTAGGTTACGACCCCGTTTTCGGGGCACGTCCCCTGAAGCGAGCAATTCAGAGGGAACTAGAAACTCAAATTGCCAAGGGTATTCTTCGGAGTGAGTTTAATGATGGTGACACTATCTTTGTAGATGTTGAGAATGAGCGACTTGCTTTTAAGCGCTTGCCAGCGGAGTTGTTAACGACAACATGAGTAATGAGTAATGAGTGATGAGTAATGAGTAGATATAGATTTTTTCCCTATCTCCCAATCTTCCTTGTCCTCCTTTTAATACCAAATTCCATAATTAACGTGAAATAGACCGCGATCGCGACAATTATGGTTACTTTTTGGTACTATTAGCGAGCAAGATGCTCGCACTACCTCCTGGCTAATGACTCAAATTGGTAGGTTGGGTGAAGCCAAAGCAGAACTCAACGCTAAATCTATCATTGTTGGGTTTCGCTTCTGGTAGTTTCCCTGCTACTAGCAGAGTCTAAAATAGGGTCTGCTGAATAAGTGTAGAAGTCATGCCATACAAGCTTTTCAAGCCTATGGCAAGCCAAACAAGTCCAAGGTTTTGGCATCAATGGGCTCAAGAACCTTGCACCTTCACCTACCCATAATCCCCTTGAAAAACTATTCTAATCTCCTATTCTTCTGGCTTCTGGCTCCTGGCTCCTGTTCCCCCAAGTACTTATTCAGCAAGCCCTAAAATAGTAGGCTCAAAACATGCCCAAAGATCCCCGACTTCTCGATTGAAGAAAGTGATTACAACTAGAAAACCAGAAGCAGTCGGGGATCTATAACTTTTGCCTGTTACTTCTCAGTGAAGGATGTTGACTTTTTTCAAGATTAAACAAATAAATTCTCTCTCTGTGCCCTCTGTGCCTCTGTGGTTACTTCTCTCTAATTCCCAAAACCAGATAATAATCCTTAATCCATACCCCAAATCGAGTAACAGGAACCGTAATTGGTGCTGAGGTTTGCTCGAATCGGGATAGTAGTTCTGGAGTAATTGGATGCCAATCATCTGCTAAAATAAGGATATCCTTACTCAGAAAATGGTCTTCGTTGTACCAGAAATCAAACTGATCAATTCTGTCAGCAATTGCCATTACATGCCGATTTTGCAACTGATATGCCAGTGCTGAGGCAGAGCGATAATCTGTTGTTACCAGTAACGGCTCATCACCGAGTTGTGCTGCTTGCTGGCTAACTACGGCTGCTACATCTTTCCAACCAAACAACATACGGGATTCAGGATCAGCCTCAGTCTCCTTGCTCACTAGGCTCGCCAAGGGCAGTATGCTATAGTTAACAACCAATAAAGCAGCAAATAGTAAACCGTAGAATTGACCTGTTAACAGAAGTGATTTTCTTCGCAGATCAGGAGAGGGAGACAATCCTGCATCTTTGTTAGCAGCAAAGTCAAGTTCTTGAGCTTCTATAGCAAGTGTTGATAATGGTGCTTCCAAATCTTCATCATTACGTTTAGTAACCTTCTGCCCTCTGCCTTCTGCCCTCTGCCTTCTTTTAATAAAGAAGGTTGGCAACAGAGGAAACAGTAGCAGATAAGCCAAGATGTTCCAGTAGTAGAGGGCAGTGTATACCAAAGAGATAGCCGTGAGGGTTATGGTTGAGATGGCAAATACCCACAGTGCCACGGTTTGATAGACTGAGGTGGAAGAGACGCGGGGACGCGGGGACGCGGGGACGCGGAGAGATTGATTTTTGTTAGTAGTGGTGACAATTTCTTCGTTGCGACTGCCTTCTACCTTCTGCCTTCTTTTAAGTACCTGAAAGATTACCCAACAGTTAACGGGAGAGAGCATCAGAACAGAGAATAGCAAGAATTTCAGCGGTTCAGCAAACTGGAAACGAAAACCAGTAGTATTAAGACTCCTGTCAAAGTAGTAGCGAAATGATTGGAAGTCGTTAGTATAGTTCCAAAGTAGAATAGGGAGAATGGCACTAGTAGCGATCGCTCCTGCTAGATAAATTCTGCGATCGCGTAGCAAAGGGCGCAGTCGTCGGTCAAATACCACAGTAGCAGCAAATCCCAGGGCGACAAACACTGCTGTATACTTACACAATTCAGCCAAGCCGATGGTTACTGCTGCTCCATAAAGCCGCCAGTTTTGACCCTTGCCATCCCCTAGGTAGCTATCTAGAAATCGGATAAATAGGTATGCTGAGGCTAACGATAAAGTAATTAAGAGATGGTCATGCCAAGCCAAGGCGAGAAACAGGTAGTACAGTGGTGATGTCAGTACGAGTGTCACTACTAACCAGAAAGAGTATCTGTCCTTCTCACCATACAGATATCGGGTAATTTGATAGTAAGTGTAGAAGAAAACCCCATTGCTGATTAGGTTGGGCAGCCGTAGAGTGAAAGCAGAGCGTCCGAAAACAGCAGTAAAAAGACCCTGAACCCAAGCTTGCAGGGGTGGATGATCATAATAGGAAAATGCTGGATGCTGTCCCCACAGCCAGTAGTAGGCTTCGTCAGGATTGGGGAAAGTGGCAAACCAAAATACTAGTCGCAGCAGTAGGAGGGCAACTAGTGGGAGCAAGATAAACCGAAAAGCTTTGGAAGTCAACAGTTTCTCGTAACCAGCGTCAACTCAACTTACAATATCAGCGATATAGCAAAAATATACCCCATTCCTCAGCTCGTAGCGCTATATATAGCAGTCGCCAGGGTGGTTCAGACATTCTCAGGGAAATTAAGTTAACAAGGGGCTTAACTGGAGTTTAGACTAAGACAAAATAGACCAGTCTTCTTTAAGCGATCGCGAATCAACTCAAGGCAATCGTGAATCCTCTCCAATCTGTATCAATCTTATTCTCAAGCTTGCCTGTCAATAAGCACTAAAAGCCCCTTGACAACTGCCATACAGCCTTAACTTGTCACCAATGGTTACTCATAGACAAACTTAAGTAATTATACTCAAATTCATTTGTACCATAATTTGCCGCTCTCAAATAGGACTGCTATACAGGATTTGTTATGACATCATGTCCGTCTAATTACCTGTCGTCAAAACTTCTCCACGTCGGTCACGTCAGTCCTAACGATAAGTATTCAACCGGACATGATATGATTTAACCTTTCAACAGCTTTTCACCACGACTATAAAGTTCGCGAGCATAATCAGTCCAAGTTCCTTGTCCCCAGTAACGGAAACAACTGGTTTCCACCAACATGGTATACAGTAAGGCTGCTTGGTAGTCAGAACGTTTCGTTACCGAGGGGTCTTGCTGTACCAAGGGGTCATATTTTTCATGGAACATAGCACTGAGTTGATTCATGGGTTCCAAGACATTTTCGTAGCCCTTAACCCAACTTAAATCATCTGTCCAAGATGCACCGTCTATATGAAACTGATGATCGGTGGATTTTAACTCTTGGATCGCTTGCTCTACTGCTTCGGGAGTAGCATTATTGGGGTCTACTCGCTGCCAAATTTTGTGCTGATGAATGGCTTGACAAGGGGGATAGTCTTCAGGATTCACTCCTGCCGCTTCAATCAACTCCAAATATTCAGTGCCATGAACTCCCACAACCCCAGCTGTACCTTGACCATTATCCTTAATTTCCGGCCAAACTAAGGGGAAATCCCGGGGAAATTCATTCATCATCACGCCGCCATTTTCCCCATCGGCAATTTGGGTAACACAACTGGGAACAGTTACATTGCCAATTGTTTGTTTACCTCTTCCTTTTGCCTCATGATAAGGCTGCATCTGAGCGACTAACTTGGTATCGGAACCTTGGGTTTTAATCAACGCTGTGATACGAATGGTTTCGCCCTTGGAATTACGAGCAACCAAACGGTTAGGAACATATTTATCATCATGCCAGAGCTCAGAACCATCCAAACGCTCCACGGAATGCTCTTGTACCATTAACCAGCGATAGCCGCATTCTTTGAGAGCCTTGATGTACTCATACAGAGTATCTGGGTGATTGGGTAAGTGCATTTCTGGAGGAGAAAAACCCTTAACACGCTTAAGAGCATCGTCGCCAAAAACCGCAGCAAAGTAATGTTGCCAAGCTTGGATCTGGAGTTTGATATCAGGAATTGGTGTGGAAGGAACAACAGCATGACTCCACATCGTTCCCAACCATTCCACATAGGGCTGATACTGAGGATCACAAGTGATGCCCTTGAGATTGTTGATGATATCCTCTCGTCCCATTTGCTGCAATCCCCACAGCAGATTGCCAGAGTAATCCAGCATAATCCGAGGATTGCAACCTTTTTTAACTAGGTCAGGAATAAAATCCCCCAAACGGCTGTAGCACCAAGCAAAAACACCCGCATTGTGATTATCCCCTTCACCTGAGTGTTCAAACATGTACTGGAGATTGCTGATGAGTTCCCCATTAGCCCCTGCAGGGATAGTGGGTTGGTGCATATGTAGAGCACAAGCAAATCCCGCTGTCATGTTTTCTACACGGAGATTAGTCTTTGGCAAAAAAACGGGTTCGTTGTGGTTGACTACTAACGCAATTTCTGCTTCCCTACCAGAAATATCAGGTAATCCTGAAGTGATTTCCCGCAACGCAGATGAGTTAGTAGGCAGTGGTGTTGCAATCATCTAACAAAACTCGCTAGAGACTCCCGTTCTCAATACTAGCTTTAGCGGGAGAGGAAAGCGAGGCGAGATATCGCTTCCCTGTGTACAAAAAAAGTGGAACCTCTACCGCTTTGGACTTATATCATGTCCGCCTAATTACCCGTAACAAAAACTTCGACCCATCACCGCGTCACCGCGTCACCGCGTCGTCAGCGCGTCAGCCTTAACGATAAGTATTCAATCAGGCATGATATTACTTGCTGGGAGCATACCAAAGGCATGGCACTGTTGTCTGAGCGATGACAGACCCAAAGCTTTCTATCTTGACAAAGAGGTTGTTGACGCTATTTTTCTCTATGCTTGACTATTTCTTGGACACTACTAACCACTCAAAGAGCATGAATTTACATCTCAGATGATACCTAATCAACCCTTCATCTTAACTTAAATTTTGCTTAAATTTGACATTCTCCCTATTCCCTATTCCCTGTTCCCTATTCCCTGCTCCCTTGTTTCTCAAGAGTTTATGCTAAGTTAGAGTCCCAAACTTCAGCGCAGCAAGTTGGGGAACTTCACGGTGTAATGTCATTTCCTTTTGAATAACCTGAGGGTGGACAGTAAATATCCGGGTAATGTCCATCCGCAAATCTGCTCTCTAGAGAGCAACTCGACAATTAGAGTACTAACGCTTCCCATTTAAAGTGCAACTACTATGAGAATTCTGCTAATCGAAGATGATCAGGAACTCAGTATTACCCTTACCGATGCTCTAGCCCAACAAAATTACACTATTGATCTAGCTAAGGATAGCCAAGAAGCTTTATACTTCCTAGAAACTTTTCCTTATGATTTGCTGTTACTAGACATTGCGTTACCTGGGGTAGATGGCATTACTTTTTGTCGGCAGTTACGTTCTCGTGGTTTCCAGATACTAATTCTGTTACTAACAGAAAGAGACGCTATTACCGATCAAGCTAAAGGTCTGGATGCTGGAGCCGATGAGTATTTAATCAAGCCTTTTGATTTGCAAGAGTTACTAACTCGGATTAGTGTTTTACTACGACGGGTCAATGCTTTCCCTCTTTCCATCCTAGAATGGGGTGACTTATCTCTAGTGCCCAGTAATAATAAGGTTACCTATCGCCGCCAATCTTTAGACCTTACCCCTACAGAATATCATCTTCTAGAGCTGTTTCTTCGCAACCCTCATCGGGTGTTTAGCTATCAAGACCTGATCCAAAACCTGTGGTTTTTTGACGCTCCTCCCAGTGAAAGTACCATCCGCTCCCACATTAGAGGATTACGAAAGAAACTCAAAGCAGCAGGAGTTGAGGCTGATTTAATTGAAACTGTTTATGGTTTGGGTTATCGACTCAAGTCGCGAGAAGATAGGGAAACAAGCCAACAAGGAGATACCCCTATTTCCCAATTTATGCCTGACAGGGAACAACAAACCTTAGCAGCGCTGCGACGCAGCTGGGAACATTTCAAAGACAGTATTTTTGCAGATATAGCTTTCTTGGAGCATGTCGCCACGAATGTAGAGCAATTACCCACTGCTTTTCCTCGCTCCCAAGCCATCAGAACAGCTCATAATCTAGTCGGATTATTGGGGAGTTTGCGGTTGGCGGAAGCTAGCAAAATTTGCCGTGAAATTGAAAACTTATTACTTACTCAGACAACTCTCAACCCAGAAGAGATATTGCGGTTTCAAGAGCTTTTAAACACCCTATCTCAGGTGTTGGAGCCACAGTCTTCCCCCATTATTACTCCCGGGGAGCCATCTACAACAGTACTACCGGAGAAACGTCCTCTAGTATTAATCATTGATGATGATACAGACCTAACGCAACAGTTACATCAATTAGGAAATGATTGGGGAATTCAGATAGAGCAAGCCTCTAGTTTATCTTTTGGTAGAGAAGAAATTCAACGCATTCATCCAGATCTAATCATTTTAGACTTGATTTTCCCCAATGAAATTGAAGATGGTTTGACGCTACTAGCCGAATTAAGTACCCTCAAGCCATCCATACCAGTTCTAGTTCTGACAGTGCGTGGGGAGTTGAGCGATCGCCTGCGAGCTTCCAGGGCAGAAGCTGTTGCATTTTTGCACAAACCTTTTTCTCTAGAGCAAATTTTAGCAATAGTTCATCAAACTCTGCAACAACCTGATTTTATGTCGGGAAAAATATTGGTAGTAGATGATGATCCAGCATTTCTGTCTCTGTTAAAGGAGAGATTGAAGTCAGAACAACTGCAAATCACCACCCTTTCTCATCCCCAAAATTTCTGGGAGACCTTAGAAACAGTCTCGCCAGATCTGCTAATTTTAGATTTAATTATGCCTGATTTAGACGGAATTGAACTGTGCCGGGTCGTGCGCAACGATCCTCAATGGTATGGTCTGCCAATTTTGTTTCTCACCGGCTATTCCAATAGAACGAATATGGAACAATTATTTGCCGCTGGTGCTGATGACTTTATTAATAAGTCTGTATTCGGTTTAGAACTACAGACTCGCATTTTTAGCCATTTGCAGAGAGTTCGGCGGTTGAGACAAATATCTGGAATGAATAGAATTAGGTATTAGGTGGTAGGTGTTAGGTATTAGGTATTGGTTTGAAGGAAGAACTTGAGAATGAGTATAGTACAAACAACTATTTACTTAAAGACTGCCCTGGAGCAATGGCAACAAGAGATTGTTAGACGTAAACAGGTGGAAGAGGAATTACGAGCAATTCAGGAGCGCTTCCAATATCTAATTTCTTCCAACCCAGCAATAATCTACTCTTGTAATCCTCATGGAAATTACCCCATCACCTTCGTCAGCGAAAATAGCAAAGATATCTTAGGCTACACGACTCAAGAATGGTTAGCTGCTCCCAAGTTTTGGGTGAACCGGATTCACCCTGAAGATGCTCCTAGAATTGTTGCTAATTTGTCTCTCTTATTTAATAAGGGGTATCATGCCCATGAATATCGCTTCTTGCACCAAGACGGTACTTATCGGTGGCTACGGGATGAACGGAAATTGGTGCGAGACCAAGCTGGTAATCCTTTGGAGATGATTGGTTATATAGTGGATATTAGTGTTCGCAAACAGCTCGAACAGGAACTCCAAGCCAGTCAACAGAAATACAAGACCCTATTTGAAATTTTACCCATTGGGTTTTCTATTACCGATAAAGTCGGTAATCTCCTAGAAGCGAATCCAGCCTTAGAGGAAATGCTAGGAAGATGGGGAGATGGGGAGATGGGGAGATGGGGAGATGGGGAGATGGGGAGACACGGAGATGGGGAGATGGGGAGACACGGAGATGGGGAGACACGGAGATGGGGAGACACGGAGATGGGGAGACACGGAGATGGGGAGATGGGGAGACGGGGAGACGGGGAGATGGGGAGATGGGGAGATGAGGGAGATAAAGTACTATGTACGAAGGCAATTCAGTATCAACACGGAAGCGCAAA
>JAAHHL010000110.1 GCA_010672185.1 Caldora sp. SIO3E6
TAAAAGCCCCTTGACAACTGCCATACAGCCTTAACTTGTCACCAATGGTTACTCATAGACAAACTTAAGTAATTATACTCAAATTCATTTGTACCATAATTTGCCGCTCTCAAATAGGACTGCTATATAAAGCTGCGGTTAAGGAATTTGTGCAAGAAAAGGCTGTACGTCCAATCCTGGGTGAAGCTTTTGGGAAAGATTGTAAGCAGATTGACTACTCTGAATTAAAGCGCCTTTGGACACAACATGATCAAAATACCAGATGGCAGTTCCCCGCCGATGAGTTTGATTGGTGTGGGGTAGCTAAGGAGTATCGGTTTGAAGTCAAAGGTATTATTAGAGCTAATGTAGGTTTGCGATCGCTTCTGGAAACGGAACTGCTGGAAGATATTGCTCGTAATACTGCTCAGATTTCACCAGGTTTCGATTTAGCCAAATATCAGGATAGTTTACAGTGCAGCTACGGCTATCTGAAATTGTATACCTTGGATAGCACCGATCGCGTCGATGCCATCAAGTTGTGGCAGATGTTTATCGAGCAAACGGTAAGGGAAGCTTTACCACCGACGCGCTATGAATTACCCCTTGACTTACAGCAGCAACTGCAAGAGGAGGGACAATTTGAGGATTTATCTCCTGAAGCCTTGGAATACTATCGCCGCGAGTATTTCCAGCAACCACCGAGTAAAGTGCTAGCAGCAGTAGCAGATGTTCAACAAGCGGTTATTTTGGGTGATCCGGGTGCTGGTAAGTCTACTTTGTTGCAATATCTAGCATTGGATTGGGTTGAAGGTAAAACGGCAACTCTACCTTTGTTAATCGAATTACGAGAATATGCGATTGCACAAGAGAAGAACTTTCTGGAATTTCTTCATTGTGGAAGGGGTGCAGACTGGCAGTTTGACCAACAGCAACTCCATGAGCATTTACAAGAGCATCCAAGCCTAGTGATGTTCGATGGCTTAGATGAGGTATTCGATCGCCCGACCCAGTCTACTATTATTGATGAGATTATTCGCTTCAGTCAGCAGTATCCCCAAGCACGGGTATTAGTCACATCCCGGATTATTGGTTATAACCCGGAACGTTTTCAACAGGCGGGATTTCGCCAATTCACCCTCCAACCCCTAGACGATGAGGAAATCCAGGAATTTATCAACCGTTGGTATGACTTGGCAATGGGGAGTGATTCTGATAAGGAATTATTGAAACAGCGCTTAAAAGATGCGATCGCTAATTCCCAAGCCATCCAAAATCTAGCAGATAATCCCCTATTGCTGACCATGATGGCAATTTTAAATCGGCGTCAGGAGTTACCGCGCGATCGCACTGATTTATATGACCAGGCTTCACGGGTGCTATTGTACCACTGGGATGTAGATCATAAGCGGTTAGAGTTACCAATGGATGCGATCGGACGAAGGGAAAAGCAGGAGATGTTACGTCTGATTGCCTATGAGATGCAGGCTGGTGAGGAGGGGTTAAAGGGAAATTTAATTAGTGCCGAAAGACTGACGGAAATTTTGACGGATTATCTGCGCTATCAGGGTTTTAGTGAGGCTCGCGAGAAAGCATATCGGGTAATTCAACAATTAAGAGAGCGGAATTTTATCCTTTGTTATCGAGGTGCAGATACTTATGGTTTTGTTCATCGCACGTTTTTGGAATATTTTTGTGCGGTGGAGATTGTGAATAGGTTTGAGAAGCAGCGGACTTTGAGTTTTGAGCAGTTACGGGATGAGGTGTTTGGAGAACATTGGCAGGATGAGACATGGCATGAGGTGCTACAGCTGATTTGTGGGATGATTGATGCTCAATTTGCAGGAGAGTTAATTGAATATTTGCAAGAGCAGGAGTGCGATCGCAAGGAATTTCTCTCAGAAGTACCTTGGCAAAAAGGGAGACTAGAATCTGGTGGTTTGTCTAACTTACTACTTGCAGCAGATTGTGTTTCTGAAGTTAGTAACTATACAGCAATCTCTAAAGTCAGCAATCAACTACTCCAAAGACTTCAAAGAGAGGCAGAAACTCCAGACATTCGTTTATCCTTTGCCTGTTCTATAGAAATAATGGAAAGAATTGCCCGTTGTTTTAACGGAACGTTTCTTTGGCTCAAGCAGCAAGCTGAACAAAGTAGTAGCTCATTTATACAGTATAGTGCTGTGCAGGCAATTTTAGTTCACTATCATAATCAAGCAGATATCTTAGTTTTGTTAAAGCAATGGGCACAACATGGAACAGATTGGGGAATGCGTGTAGGAGCAATTAGAGCTATAGCTAAACACCATCACTACACCAGGTTAGATATTTTAGAGCTTTTTAAGAATCGAGCACAGAATGACAAAGATTGGGGAGCAAGACATGCAGCAATTGAAGCACTTAGTAAGTACTATAATCAACTACCAGAAATATTTGATTTTATTTGTATAATTGTACAAAGTGATCCATTTGTGCGTCTTAATGGATGGCAAGATAATCCTCGCCAAGCTGCTTTGGAAGCTCTTCTCACTCACTATCCCACTCATCCCAAAACTATCGAACTCATGAGAGATAGAGCCACTAATGACCCTGACGAACAACTGAGAGAATGGGCACAGGAACAATTAAAAATGCTCTCCTTAAAAATTGAGGAATCAGCTTATGAGAATCGTTCAAATTGAAGTTCGAGATGAAATTGTAATTTGCCTCGTAATCCGTCGTTCCTTAGTCAGTAAAATCTGGTAAACTAAACTAGCCTAGTAAAAAAACAGAGAAGGGTGACTATGAAAAGAGCAAAAATCCTCAAGGAACTGATCTTAGGGATCGCGATCGCAACATTCTTTTTCTTTCCATTCACGTCTCCGGCATTAGCTGACGGCGCTTTCTGTTGTCCTACGGACACGATATCAGTGGACCAAGATACCTGTGTTGCTGCCTGGGAGCCACTGGGAACAATAATAGAGATAACGAACGATACAAGTAATGTATATACAAAAGTTCAGGTAGAAAAAAGCTGGTCTGAAGGTGGCGAAATTATAGACCAAATAATCGACCCTCAAATAATCTTTCCAGAACAGTCGATCCCAGTATTATTCGATCAAGACAAGGAAGTGATTCAAGTTCTTATGACAGAAACCTCCAACCCATCAGCAGCAGTTCTGTTAGTTAATTGTTTAACACCGTAAATCAAGATTAGAAAATCTTGTTGGTCACATATGTGTTTCAGTCCGTTTTAACGGACTTTAGCTATTAGCCAGGGAATTAATTCCCTGGTGGTTAATCGACTACAATCAAATTTTGCCAAAGGCTCTGTTATTAATCAATCAATATTATTGATTTTATATATAGCAATTATACGACTTGTGAGGTACATCTTTATCCCCCTAAATCCCCCTTGGAAAGGGGGACTTTGAGACTTAGGAGCGTACCTCATGAGTCCGAGAAACGCTATATTTTAGGGTCTGCTGAATAAGTGTGGAAGCCATGCCAGACAAGCTTTTCAATCGTTTTCAGTCTCGCCAAGTGCAAGGAAATGGTATTTTTTAGTTCAAAAACCTTGCACTTTTACCATAAAATTCCTCCTGAACTCTTAACTTATTACTTATTACTTATTACTTATTACTTCAAAACCCGCGTCAATCGACTTATTCAGCAAGCCCTATTTTAGTCCGCCACACTACGGAAACACAGATGTATAGTGTTCCACTTCTGGAAATGGATCATAGTAGCAATGCAATAACTTTTTCCACTCTTGATATTGGGGAGACTGTCGAAAGCCTTCTGTGTGATCCTCAATTGTCTCCCACTTCACTAGCAGGATATATCGAGAAGGTTTCTCAACACATTGCTTTAACTCATGTTCAATGTAACCTTTCATCGAAGAAATAAGGGTTTGAGCTTGAGCAAAAGCCGCTTGGAAATTACTTTCCTGACCCGGTATTATATCGAGTATCGCAACCTCTAAAATCATAGGACAACGTTGTAGTAATACCAAATCCGGTATCGATATACCCGCTATGCCCACATTGTAGAGACGTTTCATGAAACGTCTCAGAGCAAGATTTCACGGTTTGCTCAAAACGGCTCAATTGTAACCGGATTTGGTATTATACCAAATCCGGTTCTCAGAGGACGTAAAAAAATTCAAAGTCCCCCAGAATTGGGGGATTTAGGGGGCGAAGTAACACGTTACCTACCTTAAAAAATACTCCTACTGCAATAATTCCTCCAGCCAATTAGTCTCTGCTGCTGATAAAGCTGGTACTGGAGGGCGACTGTAATCAAGAAAAAAGCCATAACCTGCTTGCTCATAGACTTCATTAAACAATGCTTGTAAATTGACTAGCGGTTCCTGATCTTCTGAGCGCAAAGGCAAAAGGAAATTTGGCATTGAATCAGGCAAGTTAAAGGCATAGAGGTCGGCTTGAGGGCGCTGCTCTGTGCGGCTAACTAAAATGCGATAATGGCTCTTGGTATTATAATTTAAAGTAGGCATCGGTTGCCAATTACGCAGCAAATCGATTTCCACTAAATGGGTAAAACTATTGAGAATTTTTTGACGCTTGATTTCGTATTTTGTGCGTCCTTTGCCAGGGCGTTTATTGACAGGAGAGAGAACTTCTATCGCTGTTACCACCTCACTGGTAGCTATTTCTCTGATTTCTAAATGTCCTTGCCTAATTTCTTCGGTAATTGGTAAAGTAACTTTTGTTGCTTCTGTTGGCAGTGAGGAAACAGCAACATTGGTTTGAGTCGAACTAGTTGCTTGATTCCTGCTTACTACTGCATCAGGAATTCCTAGCAGCAGTGAATTGGCTCCAGTTGTTTGATAAATATGCTTTTCTATAAGAACTTGATACTTAGGAAGTAGTTGTGGTCCTAAGGAAATAGCGATCGCTGTGATCAATCGGTGATGAAAATCAGGCCAAGAACCAGGATGCTCTAGATAAGGATCCATTCCTGGAAAAGGTGAAGGCATAGTGACATCTCCCGGAGTGCTGCCTATTTGCAGTTTAGCTCAAAAATTTTGTCTATCGTTACTCTGGATATGGTCTACAAGAAAATTCATGCACGAGATTCGCGTTGAGCTTGATGTGTTGCTTTTTGTCTTTGTAGCTTTTCCCAAGCGGCTTCCATTCCAGGTTTGGGAGGCTTTTTAGCCAGTCTGGCGATGAGATGGTGATTGCGTTTTTCGTAATACTCTCGCAGTTCCTCGCATTGTTTCAACACCACTTGATATTCCGCTTCAACTTCAGCACGATTAGCTTTAATGTAAGCAAGAGCAACATTAATTTGTTCGTCGGTGAGATTGAAGAGACCGCGAATAAATTTCGGGGGATATTGGGCTTTCAGATAGTCCATAATGTCGTATAGAGTAATCCGAGTCCCCGATATCGTCAAACCTCTTTCCGTTCGGGCAATTGTTGCTTTTCCGTTAGATTGCCAAGTCATTATTCAGTCGCCTCCATTTGTAATAAAGTTGGAGAGTGTCAAATCTGTACCTAGAGCTTCTTGAAGTATCTAGCGACTGGGAACAGAGCAAAGCCAACTTTTTCGTAAGTTTGACGTGCCGGAGCATGACCAGGATCACCTCCAGTCTCAACCATAGCAATAGACATTACAACTATAGCAACCGCCAAGGCGATTAGGACAAGGGGCTTAAGCCCCTTGTTAACTTTCCTTGCCTGAGAATGTCTTAACCGCCCTGGCGACTGCTATATTATCTTCCTTGTCCCCCTTGTCCCCCTTGTCCCCCTTATCCCCCTTGTCCCCCTTGTCTTCCTTTTCCCCCTTGTCAGACTTCCTGAAGCAAGCCCTATTTATAAACCCATTCTAATTGCAAATACTGCTCCAATAAAGCAATTAACTGCTCCTGTTCAACAGGTTTGCTGAGAAAGGCATCGCAGCCAAGACGCTGAGTTTCCGCCATGACTACTGAGAAATTGCTGGCGGAGAGGGCAATAATTGGCACCTCTTTAGTTTCTGGCATTTGCCGGAGTGCTGCTACCATAGTAAAGCCGGTTTGAACGGGCATAAATAAATCGGTCAAAATCAAGTCTGGTCGATATTCTGTGGCAATCTTTACTCCCTGCAAACCATTCTCTGCCGTCACTACTTCAAAGCCCAAAGGTTCTAGCATATTAAGTAACAACATGCGATTTTCTGCTTGATCATCCACTACCAGCAGTCGGCGTTGTTTTCCTTTGTAATTAAGTACTTGACCAGCAATATCATATTCAGATTCTGAAGTCGCTTCAACTACATCTAAGGTGAGTTCAAACCAAAAGTTGGAACCTTGACCCAATTTACTTTCTACTTTTAGTTGACCTCCCATTAATTCTACCAGTTGCTTACTGATAGCTAAGCCTAAGCCAGTTCCTCCTGAGCGTTGTTTTGTATCGCCGACTTGTTCAAAAGCTTGGAAGATCATCTCCAACTCCGAGGAGCTAATGCCAACCCCTGTATCGAGCACCTCGAAGCGAATCGTTTTTTGGGATGAAGAAGTAGCTATTAATGACTCACGATCCTCAACTAAACTAACTTTCAAAGTCACTTTCCCTTTAGGAGTGAATTTGACAGCATTGTTTAACAGATTGAGAAGAACCTGTCTGAGTCTTTTCCCATCTGCTCGTAGGTTAGTGGGTAGGTCGTGATCAAGTTCGTGATTAAACAGAATCTTTTTTTCGATAGCTCGCATATGGATAATACCTACTACTCCTTCCAAAAAGGTTGGAAAATGCAAGTCAGTGGGATCAAGCTCCATCTTGCTAGCTTCAATTTTAGAAAAATCTAAGACATCATTAATCAGGGTTAATAAATGAGTGCCACTTTGCTTAATGATTTTCAAACCATCGATTTGCTTCAGTTTTAAGTTCTGATCGCGCTGGAGAATCTTAGCATAGCCTAAGATCGCGTTGAGAGGGGTGCGGAGTTCGTGGCTCATATTGGCAATAAATTTGCCTTTGGCTTGGCTAGCAATTTCCGCAGTTTCTTTAGCTGTAACTAATTCAGCAGTGCGCTCCTTGACTCTAATTTCTAACTCCTGATTAGTCTTTTCTAAAGTTATAAAAGAATCCCGCAACTGCTTTGCCATTTGGTTAAAACTTTTAGCTAAGATACCAATTTCATCTTCGCTTAATACGGGAGTCTTGTGGTATAGGTCTCCCTCGGCTATCTGAATTGCGGCATCTGTGATCGCTCGAATTGGTTGGGTAATCCGGCGTGATAGTAAATAAACTCCAATCAGTAGTACCCCTGCAGAACTCAAGCCAATCAGTAAAATATTCCTTGCTAGCCGTTGCGCAGGAGCAAATGCTTCTTGCTGAGAGATCTCTGCTAATAATGCTAGGTTCTGTTGCTCCAACCAGCGATACACACCGATAACCGCTACTCCGTCATAATTCACGTAAAGTCCAGCGCCATTTTTTCCTTGTGTAGCAGCATCAATGCCTAAACTACTAATCCCTTTAGGGTATTTTTTCGTATCATAGCGGTCTGATACAATAAAGGAGTTTTTTCTTTCCAAACGACCGACTAGGTAGGTTTCTCCAGTCTCACCCAAGCCTGTACGTTCCCGGATTAAATTATCTACCTCTTGAAGATCCAGAGTAATTGCCATGACTCCAATACGGCTGCCTGATTCCTTAAGGATAGGTGTAGCAAAAGTAATTGCCGTCTTGCCTGTAATCGACGATTTATAAAAAGTCGGCCTTACCTGGTCTTGATCTGGAGTAAAGTAAGTAGTGGTAGAGCCAAGAGGTTGATATTTACCTTGTAGAGTTTTCTGAGTGGAGAAAACAACAATACCCCCAGTAGTCAGAATGGAAATTTCTTGCAAATTGGGCTTAATGACAGCTAAATCTTTAAAGTATTGGGAGATGCTATCATAGGCTGCTTCGTAGTAGATTGATTGGCCTGCTAAATCTTTCTGAGTGAGCAAGATTTC
The DNA here is from genome assembly GCA_010672185.1 of Caldora sp. SIO3E6. Taxonomy (GTDB): domain Bacteria; phylum Cyanobacteriota; class Cyanobacteriia; order Cyanobacteriales; family Coleofasciculaceae; genus Caldora. The sequence continues at coordinate 7,925 of JAAHHL010000110.1, forward strand.
TGCTTGATCTTTTACTTCTGGCAACTGTGCTGATAAAAGTACATCCTGGTACTGAGTGTTCAGCCATTGGTTGATTTCATAGTCTTTGAGAGAGGTAGCAACACTGAGTCGGTCGAAAACAGATTGTTTGAGAGCATCTCTGGCTAAAACGTAAGCAATTGTTGCTACCAGGCTGATGGTTACTAAGGATAGTACAGAAAAGGAAGTAACCAGCTTTAGGAGTAAGCTTTTTTTAAGAGATTGCATTGATTTGGCATTAATTATTTGTTGGATGAACCACAAAGGCACAAAGTACACAAAGGAAGACAAAAAGAAGATAGGTGTAATTGTGCCGGTTAGTTCAGGTATAAGTACTTTTATTGATAGAATTTAGCTTAAGTCCAATCAGCAAAAATTTGCTTGATGTGCTCAATCGCTTCCTCGGTAGCTTGCTCGGTGGATAAGCCATCTACCGCAATTTTTCTCATAACTTCTCCCCAAACGTTCTGAGCAGCTACTTCACCATAAGCTGGGTTAAATACTTGATAAGCGGGACGAGTTTTTTGTAATTGCTGTACTGCTACTGAAATATGTGGATCTTCGGGATTTGTCCAGAAAGGCTTTTCAAACAGTTGCGGCATAACGGGTAAGTACCTTCCCTGAGCTCCTTCAACATATGCCTCTAAGTTTTCTGGTTGCGCTAAGTATGAGAGAAAACTTTTGGCAGTCTCTTGGTTTGCAGATGCTTCAAAAATGACTGCTTGCTTAATTTCTACTACGAATCTCATCGACTCACCACTAGGCTTATTTGGCCATTTGACTGTAGAAAGTTGTTGATAGTAAACATCCTTGTCTTGCCGCTGGGAACCTGGAGCAGACAGAGTATGGTTGACAGTCATCAGGCTAGTGCGACTGAGTAAGGCAACATTATTACCAGTATTATCCCAATCCACTGCTTCAGGAGGTACTGTGCCATTTTTATAAAAGCTAGCGTAGTTTTCTATGGCATTAGCTATACCTTGGCGAACTTGAGGGTCGTCCACCTGTAATTTACCATTTTCGTCTAATAATTCGACATCATATGCTTCTAGAAATTGCTCAAAGTTATTGTAGGTATCTAAACTAAGAGACATCGGCATACCAACACTATAAATATCAGATTGACCGCTCTTAGGAAGCTGCTCCTGAGCCTCTTCCCAAAATTGCCAAAATCCCTCCCAATCTTTGGGTATTGACTCTTGATCTTGGCCCATTTTGTTGAGCAAGTCTTGCCAGTAATGTATATGAATTGCTGATTGCATAATGGGTACAGCATAGTAACCCCGCTGGTTAGCTACTTGGTTTTGGTAATTAACCCCAGCAAGAACACTTTTGCTATACAAGTCTTCTAGAGGCTCTATAACCTCAGAAACATCTGCTAGTTGATTATTCCAGGCTAGACGGGGAATAATCGTTAAGTCTGCAACACCAGCATAGAAGATATCAGGAGTATTCCCGGAGGCGATCGCACTCTCAATTTCTTTGAGGATATCTTTCTGTGGTATGATATCCAATACAACTTTAATTCCAGTCTCTTTTTCCCATTCAGCTATAATTTGAGCTAGGGCATCGGTTTCTTCTGGATAAAAACCCTGTTGCCACCAAATACTTAGCTCATCATTATTCTTGGAGCTTGATTCTGGTGTAGATGATTGAGGATTAGTTGCACATTGAGTCAATCCTAAACCAAGTAAAAACCAAGAGGATAGTCTAGTAAATTCACGTCGTTGCATAATTAATAAAAAAATGGTTATATACGGGTTTGCCATTAAACAATTCTGTTTAATGTGGCAAGCCGAGTTGACTCCGGTGCAAGATGGAGCTTTCATTTATGCCGCTTGATAAAATTTTTACTATACCTCAGACATCTGACCTAAGATATAGCGAAACTGAGCTATAGCACGCCTCAAACTTAATTGGTAAGTATTTATATGCTAGAGTAGCGCGGCGGCAATAACCCAAAGCGTGCAATAAAGGTTAAAAAGCTTATTACACAAGCTTTCTTCCCTCTTCCCTCTTCCCTCCTTGGAGAGGTGATATCATGTCCGCCTAATTGCTTACGATAAAAACTTCTCCGCGTCTGAAGCGTCAGCCTTAACGATAAGTATTCAACCGAACCTGATTAGAGGGGTGGGTTGTTGCCTGCTTTTACTAGTGCAAGCTTTGAGTATTACACCCCTTGCTGACAAAAATACTGCTAACTATAGCCAAAATTTTAGCTCTTGTCTTAATTTTTACAATTGATCCTTAGTCTGACGCACCAAACATTCTCTGAAGAAACACAGGCTCAAAACCCTGTAAAATGGAATTATGAAGAAGTGTTTCTTTCTTACCATAGCGGCGCAAAATTCGACCCCACACCCTACACTCTACACCCTACACTCTACACCCCGCGCCGTCAGGCGCTTTTATGTTACTCAAAAACACAAGCAAATCCACTTGGGATCTGCTTGTCACCCTGTCAGCTACAAGCCACTACCTAAAGCAAAATGTAGAATTAGCCGTTATGGAGATTTGATTCCGGAGGTCTCATTGTCTTAGTAAAAAATTAGTCAGACTTCCATGAACTCTCGTTCACAACAAAGTATGAAAACTTTGGTGTCTCCGTGTCCGGTGCGTCCGGTGCGTCCGGTGCGTCTATTTTCAGATTAGACCTGTGGTGGTTGGCAATACCAACAACTTACTCTCAAAGCCTGTGAACCCTGACTCAATTGGTGTAATTGAGTAAGAATTATAGCATTTTTTTCTTCAATAGCAAACTTACGTTTCCGAAACTCTCCTGCCTGAGGGTAAAATTGGGTATTTTTTATGGGTAAATCCACTCACGCTCCCTCTAGGTTGTCGATGGGCGAAAACTCTTTGGTTTCTGACGAGTATTTCCAGGCAATGCCCTCTGGATCTCTACTTTGACTCCATTGAGGAAAATCTGGGTCAGATTTGTGTTTACCAACTGTGCTTGAATGAACATCGAGACGCTTGGCAAGTTCTCCTTGGATGAGAGATTGAGAATTTGATTGCTCTTGTGGTGTGGAAGATTCCCTATCGGCTTCTACCGCAATTACTGAAGAGAGAGCTTGAGAAAGACTATTTTTTTGATCTGTTGAGGGTTCTGGAGGATTTGCCACCTCACTGCTGGAAGATTCCTTTACCTCAGGAGTTGGTGCTTCTGGCTGGGTGAACGAAGTAGGAGGTGGGATTTCCCTTCGACCCGTCTCCGTGTCCCTGCTTCCCTGCGTCTGCTGACTCGTTTCCCCACTCCTTTTTTCCCTCACCTGTTCTGGTTTCAGTGCCTCAATCCGCTTGACAACCTCACCAGGAACTAATTCATTTTCTAGATCCACTACCGGCTCACTGTCGTTAAAAATACTACCAAGAGCGTTAGCAGTCAGAAAGTAATACACAGTGCCTTTATCTTCATAGACTTGACGCTGGGCACCAAATTCTTCTGCCCTTTTATCCAAATATTGCTGTGCTATTGCTCCCGATATATTAGCCTTGATCGATAAATCTAGGGGGGTGAGACAGCCTTGGTTTTCTTTAATCAGCCGATTAAAGAAGGGGTTGATTTGTTTGCTCCACTGCTGCCATTGATATTGCTGCCAAAATTGAAAACTGATAGTAATGACCAATAGTGCTAACACAAAAGGCCAAGCTTTCAAAAAAAGGACAGTTATTAACGCGATGGGGACTATGAGAATAAGAAGAGCACGAGCACTGCTATCAATTACGTTTCCGGACATATCCCTGCTTGTTAACTTAACGCCGTATGTAACTTTTTTCGTTGAGGAAACCCTACCTGTAGCTGCCAGAGAGTAAAAATATAGTTCTCAAAGCCAAGTGGGGTCAATGTACAATGAAAAGTTTATCATTGCTGTATTCTACGGCGTCGATAACTTTCTTCAAACAAATCACTTGCTCGCCGTCAGATAAAGCAAGACACAAGCAAACACGGGAGTATATCAGTTGGATGTAGATGACAAGTTACAGGATATGAACCTTTCCGGTTTTTTCCATGATATCGAAGACCTTCGCCGTCGAATCTATCCACAGATAGGGGAACGGGACTTTGTCCACCTCAAAAGATTCGAGTGGTATGGGAGACTCGCGTCTCTTTTCGGGTATCTTACCTGCTGGATCGTTATCAATCCGTTTTCAGCTTTTGGTATCAGTTTTGGTCAGTGTACTCGATGGATCGTTGCACACCATGTTACCCATGGGGGTTATGACAAGGTACCGAACATTCCTCAGCGGTATACAAGTAAGTATTTTGCTAA
>JAAHHL010001100.1 GCA_010672185.1 Caldora sp. SIO3E6
TACTCTCTGGCTACCAGGAACTGACCATGCCAGTATTGCAGTACATACCATGTTGGAAAAGCAACTGGCAGCAGAAGGTAAAACTCGCTTTGATTTGGGAAGGGAGCAGTTTCTGGAAAAAGCTTGGCAGTGGAAGGAGCAATCCAAAGGCAATATAGTTAATCAACTGCGACGCTTGGGTGTCTCTGTGGATTGGTCACGGGAGAGGTTTACCCTAGATGAAGGCTTATCCGAGGCAGTCAAGGAAGCCTTTGTCCGACTTTATGAAGAAGGACTAATTTACCGAGGCGAGTACATGGTGAACTGGTGTCCAGCCTCTGAGTCTGCTGTCTCCGATTTGGAGGTAGAAAATAAGGAGGTAGAAGGGCATCTGTGGCATATCCGCTATCCCCTCACCGATGGCAGCGGTTATGTGGAAGTGGCGACGACTCGACCGGAAACTATGCTAGGAGATACTGGGGTGGCAGTAAATCCTCATGATGAACGCTACCAGAGTTTGCTGGGCAAAACGGTGACCTTACCAATTTCAGGAAGGGAAATTCCCATTTTTGCTGATGAGTTGGTAGATCCAGAATTTGGGACAGGCTGTGTGAAGGTGACCCCAGCTCATGATCCTAATGATTTTGAGATGGGACAGCGTCATAATTTGCCCTTTATCAATATCCTGAATAAGGATGGTACCCTCAATGAACATGCTGGTTCTTTTCAAGGGCAAGACCGATTTGAGGCCAGGAAAAAGCTAGTAGAACAGCTAGAAGCGGATGGTTTCTTGGTAAAGGTAGAAGACTACAAACATACTGTACCCTATAGCGATCGCGGCAAAGTTCCCATCGAACCCCTGATCTCCACCCAGTGGTTTGTCAAAATTCGCCCTTTAGCAGACCGTGCCTTAAACTCCCTCGATCAGCAGCACTCCCCAGAGTTTATCCCAGAACGCTGGCGAAAGGTTTACCGAGATTGGTTAGTAAAGTTAAAAGACTGGTGCATTTCCCGCCAACTGTGGTGGGGACATCAAATTCCTGCCTGGTACGTAGTGAGTGAAACTCAGGGGGAAATCACCCCGGCAACACCGTTTGTCGTTGCCTATAACCAGGAAGAAGCACAACAAAAAGCTACTGCACAATTTGGTAAAAATGTCAAGATAGAACAAGACACCGATGTTCTCGATACCTGGTTTTCTTCTGGTTTGTGGCCTTTCTCCACTATGGGCTGGCCGGAAGACACAGCGGATCTGAATACCTACTATCCTACCGCTACCCTAGTAACAGGTTTTGATATCATCTTCTTTTGGGTCGCTCGGATGACGATGATGGCAGGACATTTCACTGGTCAGATACCCTTTCAATCCGTCTATATCCATGGCTTAGTACTAGATGAAAAGGGCAAAAAAATGTCCAAAACTGCTGGTAATGGCATTGACCCGCTGTTACTTATCGACAAGTATGGTACTGATGCCCTACGCTATGCTCTGATTAAGGAAGTTGTAGGAGCAGGCCAAGATATCCGCTTAGAGTATAACCGCAAAACTGATGAATCCTCCTCCGTAGAAGCAGCCCGTAATTTTGCCAACAAGCTGTGGAATGCGGCTCGCTTTGTCATGCTCAATCTAGATGACAAGCCCCCCCAACAACTAGGTTCTCCCCTAGAGCATTTAGAGGAGTTAGAATTAAGCGATCGCTGGATACTTTCCCGCTTCCAACAAGTAGTAGGACAAACCAGAACTTACTTAGATGCTGATGGTTTAGGAGAAGCTGCCAAAGGACTCTACGAATTCATCTGGGGTGACTTTTGTGACTGGTATATTGAACTAGTGAAACCCCGGTTATGGAAAGAAGCAACTAATCCTTCCCGACAATTAGCCCAGCAAACTCTTGCCTATGTACTAGAAGGAATCCTCAAACTGCTCCATCCTTTTATGCCCCATATCACTGAAGAACTCTGGCAGACTCTAACCCAAACCTCTGGAGAGTTCCTCGCGGTGCAGCCCTATCCGGAAACAGTTACCTCAAAACCTGACAACAGTGAATCAGAAAATGCGAATGACTCATCCCCCCTAATTAACCCAGAGCTAGAACAACAGTTCGAGCTCTTGATTGGTACAATCCGTACCATCCGCAACCTCAGGGCTGATGCCGACATAAAGCAGGGAGTGAAAGTACCGGTTACACTACAAACCGGGAACCCTAACGAACGTCAAATCCTTGAGTTTGGTAAGTCCTATATTCAAGATTTGGCTAAAGTAGACACCTTAACCATTACCCCAGCACTGGAGAACGAACTCAAGATCACAATGGCAGGTGTTGTTGGTACTGTTCAAGTTCTAATACCCCTTGCTGGTGTTGTCGATGTGAAGGCTTTACGCACTAAGCTAGAAAACAGCCTGCGCAAAGTAGAAGCAGAAGTCAAATCCCTCACCGGGCGTTTAGGCAATCCTAATTTTGTCAACAAAGCCCCGGATGCCGTTGTGCAAGGAGCGAAGAAGGCTTTAGCTGAAGCCCAAAAGCAAGAGGAAATTTTAAGAAGTCGCCTGAATCGACTTGCAGAAAATTCCTGAGCAGCTTCTTCGCCACTAACAAACCCAAAACACTGACAGGCAATGCTAAACCTGGCTCAAGTCAAAAAAAATAACAATGCTGGTGAATTGGAACTGAGATTGCTGGCTCGTCAAAAGTCTGAGATGTGCTGGGAATTAATCGACCCAGAAAATGTTCCACTTACTCCCACTAACCCCTCGTCGCAGGAGTCGGGTGCGATTAATCCTGCTATTGCCCAAAGCGAGATCGCCGCAAATGAAGGTTTGTTGGTGTTGGTGGAGCTTTCTGAAGACCAAGAAATCCTGAATATCCAACCAGCCCAAGACTGGGTGTTAACTTTGGTAGACCAATACTTAAGTACTGGTGTTACTCCCACCTTCTTAAGAGAAGAAGCTGAGCGCACGGAACAATGGCGACAAGA
>JAAHHL010001101.1 GCA_010672185.1 Caldora sp. SIO3E6
TAGCTCTTGCCAGAGGAAGTGAGAGTTGAGGATTTGGAAAATTTGTTTGAAGTTTTTCAAGCCACGGCTATTGCGTCTTATAACTATGAAGCGCGACCTTATCCAGGTAATATTGTACTGTTTAATGCCAGCCAGCAGCTAATAGATGTAGGAGGCGATCGCACTCTAGGTTGGTGGGATTTTGTTGCGGGAGAAATTACAATCCACGAAATTCCCGGAGAACATTTCTCGATTATCCGGGAACCTCAAGTGCGGGTTTTAGCAGAAAGGTTAATGCTTTGTCGCGATCGCACTCTGGCAGCATTTGTGACAACTTAAGACAACAGGAGTAAGCTATTAGCTGTCAGCTTTTTGGATGAGCTGTTGCCTTTTCAAGAATTCAGATGAGGAATGAACCAATGTCTAGGGATGTATTGCTACCGACAAAAACATTAGCAGAATTCGAGAAAATCTATGGCTTATTTGATGCCAATGGTGATGGGTGTTTGACTCAACAAGAAGTGGTCGATGCCCTGGAATTATTGGGGCGAGGGATTTCTCCGAGCGATCGCACCAACTTATTGAATCGTGTCATCGATGGCGTTGTTCCCCACGACAGCTTTATCCAGTGGATGGCACAGCGCCAAGATTTAGACGTGAGTAGTGACTTGCGCCAGATTTTCCAGCTTATTGATGTAGATAACAGTGGACATTTGTCCTTTGAGGAGTTTACTCAAATAGTCCGCTGTTTTTACACTGATGCCAGTGATTCCGAAATTGATGCTCTAGTTAAAAAAGCCGATCTTGATGGAGATGGGCAAATTGATTTTGAGGAATTTATTGCTACCCAGGCAGATGGGAGTGAGCTAAAAATTACGGTAGCGGCACTCCGCAGCTTTAAGAAAATTTTGATGCAGTATGCCAAAGTGGCGGAGGTATCCTCTATTGCCTTGGTAGAAGTCGATTCTGATTTGGGTGCGGGGAAACGTGGTGCATCGAAGGGTATTAACTTTCTCAAGGAAGCTGCCGTTGAGAAACAAACTGCTCGTATGCGAGCAGAAAACGGGGTCGTAAGCTTGGATAATCGAGCCGTGCAGAATGAGAACCATGCCCTTGCCCAATCTCAAGTCTATCCCCATGCTAAATATATTGATGCCATTTATAAAGTCTTGGCTCGCACAACAGATATTGTGGCTCAGACTCTGCAAGATGGCTTATTTCCAGTCGTTTTAGGGGGGGATCACTCAACTGCCGCAGGTACCATTGCAGGTATCAAAAAGGCATTTCCCAACCGGCGACTGGGGGTAGTGTGGATTGACGCCCACGCCGATATTCATTCTCCCTATACTACACCTTCGGGCAATATGCACGGTATGCCTTTGGGGGCTGCCTCTGGCTATGACAACCATAACAGCTCCATCAATAACCTTGATCCAGAAACTGCCAAGCTTTGGGAAATGTGTAAATCCCTGGGCATTGCAGAGGGGGCAAATCTGTCATTGCAGGATTTGATCTATGTATCAGTGCGGGATACCGAAGCCGCTGAAGAAGCCGTTATCGCCCAGCACCATATTCCCATTCTCACCACCCAAGAGGTTCGAGAATTGGGGGCAGAAGCTGCTGCCCAGCGCTGTTTAACCTATCTAGCTCAGTGCGATATCATTTACGTGACCTTTGATGTAGACAGCATGGATTCCACAATTTGTATGGGCACCGGCACCCCTGTACCAGGGGGACTCTGGGCAGATGAAGCCCGTCGCCTCAATGCAGCTTTGGTAAGCGATCCACGGGTATGCTGTTGGGAAATTTGCGAGATTAATCCCTTGTTGGATACTCTCAACACCCTAGCGGAAAACTCCCTGGGCATCTTTGAAGCGGTAATTGATGTTATCTCAAATCGCCTGCAAGCAACAACATAGATTCAACTTTCCTTCTGTGGTACTGGCATCCTGCCAGTACAGACTCTAAAACAGGCTAGAAGCCTGTTCCACAGTTTCAATTTTCAACTCCAGTGCGATCGCAGATATTATGTTTGGTGTTATATCAAGTTCGGTTGAATACTTACACTTTGGCTGCAACAAGGCAGAAGGCTCCAGGGCAGAAGGCTCCAAGGGAAGAAAGAAAGTTGCAAGGGAGAAGGGAATTATCACTGTTTATCCGAACTTGATATTAGAAGCGATCGCTGAATATGTATTGTAGGGGCGGGTTTAGCGATAACCTAGGACATTTGACCTAAATATTGGGATCAAAACCCGCCCAATGCTATCCCCTCCAAACAGATAGTCTCCCCTAATTCGTCTTCAGCAATAATATCAGCAATCAGCTGGCCATCGTTGAATTTTAGCGCAAGTGCAATTTTCGTTATTTTTTGTTATTATTATTGAGTAATGGGAAATTTGTGCGCCTATAGATAAAGTACCTCCTCTGATACCGAGAAGACAATAGGGCAAACTGGTGTTATGAGCGATCGCACTTTAAATCAAGATTAGTAAATATTCCGATTATTGAAATACAGGACACTGTGTAGCAAATGCTGTTTTGAGCAAACCGTGAAATCTTGCTCTGGGACGTTTCATGAAACGTCTCTACAATGTGGGCATAGCGGGTATATCGATACCGGATTTGGTATGATATCAATTCCGGTTGTATCGGAATGATTAAAAATTTGGCTTTTTGGTTAGAAAACATAGATACTGAAGGGCGCAAGCATTGCGCCCCAACCAGAATGAATATTATTCCAATGTAGCCGGATTTGGTATGACTCCTGGCTCCTATTCCCCCAAGTACTTATTCTCCCAATCCCTAAATAGGGTCTGCTGAATAAGTGTAGAAGCCATACCAGAGAAGGCTTTCAATCATGCAGCAAGTCAAAAAATCCCAAGAAATTGCATCTCTTAGCTCAAAAACCTGGCATCAACCCGGGTAACCTTGGGGGATGCAGATGCCCAAAACAGCGGATAAATGCTGCATTCATT
>JAAHHL010001102.1 GCA_010672185.1 Caldora sp. SIO3E6
TGATCACCAACGGATCAGGATATCAGTAATTTTGTTTCCCACTACCTCAAGCATATTTCTGGAAGAGCCGGTCAACGTTTTCTCCGCAACTATTATGAGAAAATGCTAGGCAGTGGTCTGTTCTTCTTCATCTTCGACTCATTTGATGAGATGCCGATGGTACTCGACTGCGATGATCGTAGCGATCGCTTGAAGCAAATCTCCCTAGCCTTTGATACCTTCTTTAAAGATCTTCACAAGTGCCGAGGCATAGTTTCCTCTCGACCCTTCCGTCAACCCGTCGGATTCCGTAGTCGCAGGCTCACAATTCGTCCCTTTCAGGAAAAGCAGCTGCGAACCGCGATGAAAAACTGGTTGCTGGGAGAAGGACTAGATGCAGACCAACTTGTCCGTCGATTGCTGGTGGAACGTCCGCACCTGGCTCCTGCACTCCGCAATCCCTTTATGTCAGATCTTATTGCTCAATATTTGATCTATTACCGGGATCAACTGCCCAATAGCTACTATGACCTGTTCGATCATTATATCAATAGACGTTTTGACGAAGATACCTCCTATCTTGAAGAATTAAACTTAACCAAAGCTACTGTTATCGAAACAGCGATCGCGATCGCTCAGACTATCTACAATACCCCAGATACTGGATTAGAAATCACTGTCTCAACCCTGAAAAATACCCTCAGTGAGCCGCAACTCGAAGACAAAATTCAAGCCATGAGCTACTCCCGTATTGCTCGATTGGGAGGCAGCAGCAGGGAGCGTTTTTCCTTTGTCCATCGCCGATTTGCCGAGTTTTTTGCGGTACGTGCTCTTCTGGACAATCCCGCTTTGGTTAACCGCAATGCCATTCCCACTGACTCTCGCTGGCGAGATGGATTGGTGGTTTACTGTGGTGTTGCCCCTGAGGCAGAAGTCCGTAAGTTAGCGGAATTTGCATGGCAAACAATTGAACAATATACTGAAGCATTAGTGGCAGGAGAGATTAGAGAAGCAAGAGCCGCTATTCACTGCCTACGTTTTCTCCGGGATGCCTTTCAATCTCGTCTGGAAAGCATAGAGTACTTTCGGGAAGCACTCTCTATATTAATTGTAGATTTGATTGGAGGGAAAGAGCTTTTAACTGCCAAAATAGCGGCGGAGGCATTACCACTTGTAACTCCTAAGGCTCGTACTATAGGGATTAAGAAGGCTTTTAGCCGAAACATCTCCTGGTTATCTGAAACTGCACTGCGGTCTTGTAGACATCTGGCAGAATTAGAATCTCAAGCTGTAGATGCTATTCTTTGGTACACTCAAACTCTACCGACAACAGCTTTCCTCAAGTCTTTCAGTGATTTAGATTTTAGTTTAAGCTTATCAGATTCTCTTCAACAAGTGCGTTTGATTCACCGATCCGATAGAATTTGGCTTTTAATTCTGTGGATACTTTTTTCAACTCTCTTGGTTTATAGAGCTGTCCTTACTTATGCAAATAATCTTTTTTTTGATGCAGTTTTCTTTTTTATTTCGGCATTCTTTGGTGAAGTTATTTTGTGCTATTTTAAAATACCAAATTTACTACAAAAAAATAATTTTAAAATTACAAGATTACCCAGATATATGGACAAAATAACAAGATATAGAACTGGATTTGATGTGTCAATACGTGCATTAATATTTTTCTGCATATTCACTTTTTTGCTTGAAAAAATAAGCACATTTTATTTATTTGAAATAAATTTTTATTTGAATAATTTTATTTTTAACTGGCAGGTTGCAATATTTGCAATAACTTTCACTATACCAAGCATATTTTGGATTTTTATTGCATACTTATCTATCGATTGGAAGTTATCATTGTCTTGGATTAAGCGAAATCAAAGACGTTTCGTATTGATTATAGTTACAGGACTGTCTTCTATACTTTTTTTCGGATCATTCATGTGGTTTATATCATGGATAATCGCAGAGAATAATTGGTTATATTGGACTATTATAGTTCTGATGTTAGTTTATATTAGCTCTCAAGCTTATTTTTTGATACATCACGTTTATCTTATTAGCAGAGATTTCCGACTACTCAAGCAACTAAACTTAGGCAATGAGCTTACATGGGTAGCCGTGTGCCAAACCACCAACAGATTTCGCTCCGATTGGGGTCAATCCCGATACCTGGAAATGCTCAGAACTCAGAAAATTCAGGTTATAGATTTAGATGCGATCGCTCCCTCATTATCCTTAGTGGGAGTTAATGCGGAAGCAGCAATGGCTCGTTTAAAGGAACAAATTTATGACTTACAGGAATAATACCAGATCCGGCACACATACCTCGATTATTCCCAGCCGGTAGAGACGTTGCATGTAACGTTTCTACAGAGTTTTCGCTGTTTGTTCAAGACACTAGATAGTTAACCAGGATTTGGTACAATACTGCTCGGATAAGCTCGAATCCTCTCCCTCAGCTTTCCTACCTCCCACACTTCCCACACTCTCCACACTCTCTTAACCGAGGAGTATTGGGATTTGATATTATCCGCGATCGCCAAAATTTTAGGTGGATAGTTGTCGCGACATGTAGGGGTGAAGCATTTGGGCAACAATCTAGGAAAAAAGATGAGATGTGTTCTATCCAAATGCTTCACCCTGGTGCTAACCCGAATTCCAAATACTTAGGGTTTGCTGAATAAGTCATTAGCTTTCAGCTTTAAGATTACCCAGGGATTTTCCGCAACAATGCCAGCTTTTTGAACCCATTTAATACATTTCTACAGTACAATACTTGGCTTCTCAACGGCTGAAAGCCTTCTCTGGCATGGCTTACACACTTATACAGCAAGCCATACTTAGGGTTTGCTGCATGAGTGTGGAAGCTATACAAGACTTGGGTTTCAATCATGCAGCAAGCCAAAATAGTCCAAGGTTTTTGCATTTTTTGCTTCAAAAACCTTGCACCATTGTAGGGAAATACCTG
>JAAHHL010001103.1 GCA_010672185.1 Caldora sp. SIO3E6
GAGGGGTACATGACCTGTCAGCAAAAAAATTAGTGTCGGACCAATGGCATAAAGATCTGATTGAGTAACGGGTTGACCCCGGTCTTGTTCAGGAGCACTATAACCTTCGGCTCCAATGCGTGTACCTGGGGCTGTACCAATTTCTTTAACGGCTCCGAAGTCAAGTACTACTATTTTGTTATCTCGATGGCGCACCATGAGGTTGGCTGGTTTAATATCTCGGTGAATTAGTGGTGGCTCACAGGAGTGGATGTAATCTAGAATGTCGCAAGTTTGAATCATCCACTCAATTGCCTGTTTTAAGGTCACTGAACCGTTTTCCAGTACCCGCTGTTCTAGATCTTGACCATGGATGACCTCCATTGCTAGATATTTCTTACCGCTTTCAACAAAGAAATCGTAATACTGGGGAATACCTTTATGATTCAGTGCTTTGAGGGTGTGAGCTTCTCGTTCAAAAAGTTCTCTAGCTTTGGCAATTTGAGCCATATCGGCATTCATTTCCTTGAGCACTAACAAGCTAGGGCATCCCTGAACACTTTGAACTTTGTCCCAAGCAAGATAGGTTGTACCCATTCCCCCTTGTCCTAGAGTCCGCAATACATGATATTGGCGGATAACTCGCTGTATTTGCACTAATGGCTCACCACAATGTAGGCAAAACAGATTACCCGGTGGATTTCCTTCATGAGTACAAGTAGTGACTTTTGGAACCGGGGCAACCGTCGCGGGAAGAGGACGGGAAACTGGCTGAACTTGGAATTTTAGCACCGGTCCATCCCTAGCTAGTTGAATAAGAGCATTGTTGGGCAAAATTGCTCGTGAAACCAGAATGCCGTTAAGAAATGTACCATTTGTCCCATGATTAAGTAATTGCCACGAATTACCAGATGGGGAAGACATTACCCTCAACTCCAGATGATGCCGCGAGACTAGAGAATCATGAATAATAACATCATTATTGGGTGAGCGACCAATCCTAATGATTGATGGCTGGGGAAAATTCCACTGTTGTAAATGAGTTGAAGTTTGGGGATCTAAAAGGGTCAATGTCACCATAGTCTTTGTTGTCTCATATCAGGTCGTACCTTGAGTCGGACTAGTACAGCGGTGATATTATCGTGACCATTGTGAGCATTTGCCAGATCGATTAACTCCTGAACACCTCGCTCTAGGTTGGCACGGGAACTGATTAAGGGGGCAAGGTAAGTCTGCCAATATTTTTCTACTAGTTCATTATCTGACAAACCATCGGAACATAACAAAAATAAAGTGTCTTCATTAACTTCAAAAAACTGTACGTCAGGATTCACAAATTCTTCATTGCGTGGTCCCAAAGCTTGAGTTAATTGGTAGGCATCAGGACGAGAGTAAGCGATCGCAGATTCAACCCCCCGTTGAATTTCTCGCTGTCCCACCTCGTGGTCTACCGTAACCTGTTTTAAGCCTGCTTTACGAGTTACCTGATAAAGACGACTATCCCCAACATGAGCGATCGCGACCTTGGTATTTTCCACCAAAATCATAACCAGAGTTGTGCCCATACGACCACTGCCAGAACTAGCATTTTGTTGGTTAACATCGTAAATTGCTTCGTTGGCTTGGCGTACAGCTTCCCGCATAGTTTCTTCTGTGGGAAACTGGTCATGCCAATTTTGGTGGAAGAAGCGCTTGAGGGTCTCAACTGCCATGGCACTGGCAACTTCCCCTGCTGAATGTCCCCCCATGCCATCACAGAGGATATATAAACCACGAGCCTCTACTGTTCTACCCTGGGGATTTTCCTGCTTTTTGACTGTGGTTTGAATACCAAAGGAGTCTTCATTATGCTCCCGTTGATGACCGATATCGGTATAACCAGCATCAATCAAGCTTGACAACTCCATCGGCAGAATTTCCGTCTGCAAGGAATCATGATCATTGTCGCTGCCGAGATTATCATCATTCACCAGAGATTTTGGTGGAATAGCAGTTGGTGGTTCCTCAAATGATTCCAAAGGTATCGGTTCAATGGCTAACTCTTCCTGAGGTGAGGGATTATCTGGAGTAGTTGCCATGTCTGGGGATGGTTGAGGTTCTGCTATTTCTTGCAAGAGTGCTTGCAATTCGCCAGCACTTTTTATTTCATTGCTAGATAACTTCTGGAACACTTCCTTGAAAGCTGTTAATTGTGTTCGCTGGGATTGGCTAAATAAATGCTGCCACATTTGCCCTAAATCCTCTAGGGTCAATTGCTGGTCTTTGGGTTCTGGATAAAGACATTGCAGAGCTAGTAACCCATCTTCATCTACCCGTAGATTGGCTATCTCCAACAAACTCTGACGACAATGCCAAGGTTCTAACAACTCCCATAGTTGTACCATTTGCATAAGCAAAAACAAAATCTGTGCCATCTCAATTTCTTCACTCTCCCACAAATCAATAACCATCTCCCACTGGGAGCGATCCTCTAGTAGTACTACCGCTTCCCCATCTTGCTTCCAGGTATCATGAATTTTGGGCACAGTTGGCCAATATTCTTCTCCCAGAAAATAGAATTGTGCGATCGCTGGGATCAGTTTCTCCCAGTCTGACTCAGATTTTTCTTCCTGCACTAGCACATCTAATCGTGACTCCTGAAAAGGCTGAGTGTCTAAAACTCTACCGGTTAGGATGTATGGTTGTTCCTCTGAAGTTGCTGCTTGCGGTAATTTCTCAGGTTCTAGGAGTTGGTAGCGTTGTTGAGAGTCCAGATAGATAGTCTCAGGTTGTGGCTCAAGCACCTGGTATTGATTATCGTCTTCTTTCGCCTCATCAAGTACATTAGAGCTGTCTGGAGGAGATACTGGTTGGGTTACTGTTTCATCTGAGGAGGATTCAATGACTTCAGGTACTGAGGTTGGGGGGTCATCTGCATCAGGATTATCTTGCTCAATTGCTGGAGAAGCAGAGTCTAAAGGTTGGAGGATTT
>JAAHHL010001104.1 GCA_010672185.1 Caldora sp. SIO3E6
TGCATAAGAGCCAAGCTTGTAAGGCATGAAATTCGTCAGGCAAACCAGGCTCCTTCGGGTCTTCACTAGGTAAATCGTACATCGTCGGCAAGTCTTGCCGAGGTGATAGGGGAGTATCCGACTGAGATTTGAGGGAAGTTGAAGAAGTCATTGGGAATTGGGGATTGGAAATTGGGGATTGGACTGATCAATTGAGTGTTAGCTTTGATAGTAAGTATCTTGCTGCTACCCTTAGAACTAAAGAGTAGTTTTAAATTAAAATTACCCATTGGTTGACGCTTACTACAGCTATGCCTAAAAAACTCACCATTGACCAAGCACAACAGCAGCTTCCCAAGCTGCCCAAGGAACTTACCGATGAGCCTATCATTATCACTCAAGATGGGATTCCCGTCATGGCAGCAATGAGTTATATCCATCTAACTCAACTGCTGGAAACCTTGGATATTCTCACTGATATTGAATTCGTTACCAAACTGCGCCAAAGCATTACCCAAGCAGATCAAGGTAAAACCATTTCCTGGGAAAAGGCAAAAGCTAATCTAGGGTTATGAGCGACGAAGCAAATCCAACCGAATACCACATCCAGCTGACGCCGCTAGCGCTGGAAATGTTGGCAGCAGTGAAAGATAGACGAGAACAGGAGAAACTGCGCGATCGCATCGATCAACTCAGAATTGAACCAGAGAAGCAAGGCAAAGCGCTTGTGGACAACTTATCAGGATTTCGTAGCATTCGAGCCGTTGGACAGCGCTATCGCATTGTTTACAAAGTCGAGCAAGATCAAGTTGTGGTGGTTGTTGTAGGTATAGGGAGACGTAAAGAGGGCGACAAAAAGGACATTTACGCTATCCTAGAAAAAATGTTAGATCCTTGAAGACAGTCAGCCTATGCAATAGAAATTAGCAACTAGCGATCGCTGTACTCAGCAAGCACATTTAAGTAGTCATTTTATCAAACATAAGCTTCTATCGGTTCATGGAATACTAACATCAACTTATCAGCAGCAATTGGCGTTGGGTTTCGCTTTGCTTCACCCAACCTACAATATCTACAAGATTTGCGCTCGCACTGCATTGACGTTCTTATAGACTTTTCCCAATGCTTGACGCTGCTGCAATATCCAAGCTTTTTCTGCACTGCGTTGTTCTGTCGTTTCTTCCTGGTATCGCTGTTGCTGTTCTATAAATACTTCATAGAGTGAGACAGCTTGTTCAGCAATATTGGTGGAAGATTGAATTTTGTCAGCAATAACTACAACAATAATTTCTTGGACTTTATTGAATATTTCATCCTGAGATTGTTCAAGCTGGTTCCAACTTTGTTCAAAAACTTTTTGTTTGATAGAAGGCTGAGGTACATCGCTCCCTCGACCACCGAATTTAAATACTCCGGCAATTCCACTGGTAACTGCTCCTAGAATCAAGCCAGTTGTATCAAATGCCCATTCCAATAAATTTGATTCTGATTCATCTCCTCCAAAGTACTCCTCAAAATATTCTGTATTGCTATATAAACTTTTTTTGACTTCTTCAATTTCTTGGATCAACTCGAATTCCAGGTCAATCGCGATATCTTGATTAAGTTCAATGATGTTTTCCTGAATCATTTCTAAATCTTGATCGATGCCTTGGATATTGACGGTGATCAAATTATTTAACCAATCATCTAACTTAGCGATTAGTTCTTGACGAAACTCTTGGGCATAATCTTGAGCTAGCTGATTTTTATCCTCAACCTTTTCTTCCTCAAGCCTGACATCAGCAAACCACTCCTTTTGTAAATTCTCTTTCAGCTTTTCTATCCATTTTTGCCAAGATGTTTTTGCCTGCTCAATTGTCTGCTTTTTGAATTTCTCCTCTAGATGGGATATTTTGACGTACAGTCCACTACACTCTCCAAGCTTTTCCAAGAGCTTCTGTTTGGCTAGCTTCGCTATTTGAGGCTTAGTATTCAAAACAGTTTCAGCCTGCTTTAGCTCATTGAAACAGTCTTGAATGAATTGCTTGAGTTTGGTGGCAGATTGTTGCAATTCCAGGGAATAACTGTTAACTGTCTGGTTGTCGGCAGATAGCGGTATAGCAGGTAACTCGGCAATAATATAACTAGCAGGGCTCACAAGTAAGGGGTTAACCGACTGAAAATTAGCCGGATTGAGTAGAGCATGGACTTGTCCTAAAGCCTCTGAATTTATCGTTCCTTGTTTACTGAAGCCTGCTACTAAAACAGCTAAATATTCTGGGTTAACCTCTAGCTGATTAGCCAGATCTTGCAAATAACTCTTTTCCTGAGAGCTTATGTCCCTATCAATTGCTGATATTTGGTAGGCAAAGCTAACTAGTAATAACCTTTCTGGCTCTGTAAGAGGAGCTGTCAGCTTAATCAGCTCATTGAATTGTTGATAAACTTGATGCTGTTGAACCCCTTTGATTAAAATCTGCGTAAATTTACGTAGTTGGCTTCCTGAAGGAGTCACATGATCAAGGATTTTCTGTAGTTTTTGTTTCTTTTCATCAGCAACTGTACCATCGGCAAACATTACGCCTAGCAATACCGTTACCAAAGCAGCTAGAAAAATTACAGGGGGAGTGATTTGCCTTTGATTTAGCTTTTGTCCAGTAATCTGTGATAGCAGAGCCACTGTCTCCGAATTAACCAACGCAGTATTCATAACCTTTATAACTAATCAAGTTAAATATATTATTGCCTAGGTTCAACTTAGAAGTGCCTCAAATTTTGATAAATACGGTAACTTTCTTGACTCAAGCATACTATACTCTAAACAATCACTGTCCACAGAAACACCAATATGCTGTTTACATTTCCCCCTGCAATTCAGGCAGGTATTGATGCGGGTAAATACCTACAAGTATTTACTTCTTCAGGAGTGCCTATAAGTATGGCTAGAGATGCGGCAACAGGTCAGTTTGTTAGTCATGCGGTTGGTCA
>JAAHHL010001105.1 GCA_010672185.1 Caldora sp. SIO3E6
CATCGGGCCCAAGGTGATTCGAACCTTTCCGCCCGACAACGCCCAAGCCGTTTCGCCGGGCGAACGAGATTGCCTTGTTTATCGAGAGTATCAAGCACTGGCAAGATGCCAGTACCACAGTATATTTTCTTTAACTTTGGTGAAGCTTCCCGTCAGGCATCGTTGCTTCACTAAGATTGGTGCTACTCAAATCCGTTAAACTCAGATCTGCCTTGAGTAAATTGGCTCTACTCAAATTTGTTTGATTTAAGTCGGCTCTTGTCAGGCAAGCTCCTCGTAAATCTGCTCCACTCAAATCTGCCTGACTCAAGTCTACCCAGCTGAGGTCTGCTCCCCGCAAATCTGCTCCTTTTAAATTAGCTCCAGTCAAAATCGACTCTTCTAAATCGATGCCATGCAAAACCGCTCCTTGCAAATTGGCTCCACTTAGATAAGCCTGCTCGAACTTTCTTTCTCCTGCTGCATAACGCTGCAATAGTTCACTAGCAGCTACTATGTGCTCTTTGTAAGAAGGCATCGCTTGTACTCTCCCTCAACTAGACTAGTTACTTTCAGCTTATCGTTCAAAAGGGCTCTACAGTTTCCAGTAACGCCAAACCTGTACCTGGATAATAACTATCTAAAATTTCTAGGTAATTGTAACCCTGCTGCGCCAAATTTTTGGCACCAGTTTGGCTCATCCCCTTACCTTGGAATGCCTTAGCTACAATCTCATCAGTAGCAGCGTACATCGATTCAAATACTCCCCCTTGATAACTGAGAAACATACCCTGAGTTTCCTTAACTGCTTGAGTAGTAGTGTTCCACTCACTATTTACTCCTTTGTAAACTTGCCAACGCTGAGAGTCTCCTAAATCATACAAGGGGTTAGCTGGTCGAGAAGAATGGACTAGGGCATAAGAACGAGCTGCGATCGCCTGAGCTTTCAGTGATTCCATTGGCCAACTAGCAGGCATCTCAGAGCCTACTACACTTTCCAAATAAGCCTCAAGATTCACATAATTAACTGCCAGTAAACGATCTCCTTGAACTTTCAGCAATACATTACCCCGATACCAACGCTCCCCCACTAGTACCAAACCTCCTGGAGTGGGATTGAGCCAAACTGATTGCGGTAGCTGCAATTGATCAATGACAAGGTTTGGCTTTTGGATTTGGACATTGGTTAGAATCTTTGCTGGTAGTTGTCCTAGCACCTTACCACTAGCATCCAAAATTTGACCTGGTGTTGAGGTAGCTACAGAAAGGGAACTAACTCCTTCAGCAATCGCAACTCTCATATCCAGTAGAGGAATAGTTGCTGATGGTTTGAGGGTGGGAGTCTGGCGTCTAATCTCTTTTGCCGCTGAGTTTTGTTGATTGCTGCTAGTTTCAACACTCTTGGCAGTTGGACTGCTCTCCGTGTCCCCGCGTCCCCGCGTCTCCGCGTCTGTTTTTTTGTTTCCCCAACCATTTTTTCGCTCACCCGGGGTAGGAGATGGAGAAGTGGCGGTACTAGTATCAGTTATAGGACGTGGTGGTAAGGAAAGACTTTGGCTGACTAGGCGATAATGCCACTCTCTCTCAGCCTCTGATAGGAGATTGTCGTCTGAAAAATTCTGAGGGGATGGTTGGGGAGAGGATATCGCTGTAGATGATTTTACCGACTCAGATTTGGCTAAAACTTTGGGTTTGCGATCGCTTAAGGAGATAGCTACCATCACAGAAGCAAAGAGGGTAGCTGACACCAAGACAATTGCCCACAAACCTGAGGGTATAAGGCTAAAGATTGAGTGCTTGCCAGATAGACGAGACATCTTGACTCCTGAATTCGGCTCATCCAAATCCTAATCTGAAAATGGGGAATTGTTATTTGTAGTTTGTCATTTGTCATTTGTCGTTTGTCGTTTGTCATTTGTCATTTGTATCTACATCTACCGGGTGAACGGAATTTTGTGTGGGATTGCCATTCTCCGCATCTCCGCGTCCAGTGCATCTGCGCGTCTGCTGATACCAAATCCGGTATCGATATACCCGCTATGCCAACATTGTAGAGACGTTTCATGAAACGTCTCTACAGGAATTTCACGGTTTGCTCAAAACGGCTCTATTGTAACCGGATTTGGTATGACTCGTTTCCCCACCCCTTTTTTTGCTCACCCACATCTTCCCACACTCCCCACACTTCCCACACTTCCCACACTCCCCACACCCCCATCTCTCTTGCCTCCCTTACCTCCCCATATCCTGAATGAAAAGTATCATTAGTTACAAAAATTACTATTTAGCAGTGATAAAAAATGTCATGCTTATCTAGCAATTGCCAGAAGACCCTCACTTTTAGTGACGGGATGAATGGCAAAACCTTATAAATTAAACATAGAAGAACAACTAAGGAGTTATACCCTTGAAAAAGGTAGAAGCTATTATCCGACCATTTAAACTAGACGAAGTAAAAATTGCCCTAGTCAATGCTGGTGTTGTCGGAATGACTGTTTCCGAAGTTCGGGGCTTTGGACGCCAGAAGGGTCAGACTGAGCGCTATCGTGGTTCTGAGTACACGGTTGAGTTCCTACAAAAGCTTAAGTTAGAAATTGTCATCGAGGATGACCAAGTGGACATGGTGGTAGACTGTGTCATTGCCGCTGCTCGCACTGGTGAAATTGGGGACGGTAAAATTTTCATCTCTCCTGTTGAGGAAATAATCCGCATCCGGACGGGTGAAAGGAGTGATTTAGCCGTTTAATGGCATAGATGTTATTTGTTGTTAGTTGTTAGTTGTTTGTTATTGGGGAATTGGTGAGTGTACCTAATCTCCCCTATCTCCCTTATTTACCATCTCCCTTAGGGAACTCCAAGAAATAAATCATCCCAATTTTTGGACTTGTCTTGCTCCCTCCGCTCCTCCGCTCCTCCGCTCCTCCGCTACTCCGCTCCTCCGCTCCTCCGCTCCTCCGCTCCTCCGCTA
>JAAHHL010001106.1 GCA_010672185.1 Caldora sp. SIO3E6
ATAGCTCAAGTCCACTTAAAGTGGACTGAAGATGTTTGAGCCGATTGATATGAGTCATCTTTAGATGACTTGAGCTATTAGCCGGTCGTTTAAACGACCGGTGGGGAAAGGATTTCACGTTAAGTTGACACCAATGGCTATGAACCCGCCCCTACAGAAACTGCAATCTTAGTCATCTAGATATGACTGGGTCTATTAAAAATTTCATTCTCACGGAGTATTCTTCCATGTCAGAGTGAAAGGCATGTTGAATCGGTAGACATCTGGGTTTTCAGGATTACAGATAACACCTGGACATTCCTGCGGTGGGTTGAAATTGTATGTGTTTTTTGTTGTTAGGCTGAGTTGGCCTTCCTCTACCTGGTTATCACATAGATCAACATTGTAAACAACTACTGGGGGTGGAAAAATCTGTGGTACTATCCCATCTTCTGGGAAGCTGATCTCGATTTGCTCCAATGTATATCCCGGCAGAGGTACTCTCTGACAGTCGCCAGGATATAGTTCAGTCCGACAAGTCGGTGTTGTAGACTTATCGCAGGCAGCTGGTTGTGCACTAGCATTCGATACATTGAGCATCAATGTTACTGTCAAAGCGATAAGTAGACAAGCGAAGATTCGCAGCGTTTTTTTCATCATGTAGTTTCTCTTGTGTGTTTTTTTGAGCAGGCGAACAAAATTTGAGGTTCTGTCTTCTGCTTCTTTAACTATTAAGACGATATTACAGGAGAATTGCGTCCATTTTTTCTAGTTAGAGACAATTTTTAACAAACAAGAATGTAGAGTTCAGAGTTGGGAATAAAAGTACGTAAATTTACGTAAATTATAAATTTACCTCAGATGGAATAGGTAGGGTTTGCTTCAGGAAGTCGTAACTTTCAGGGAAAGAATAGGTGTTAGGTGGTAGGTGGTAGGTGAGTTTTGATTGGTGTTAGGAAATTTCCCAAGTCGGTGCAAAGAAATTGAGCCCATCAATGCAAAAACCTTGGATTTGTTTAGCTTGCCATAGGATTGAAACCGATGTCTGGAATGGCTTACACACTTATTCAGCAGACCCTAGGTAGGGTTTGCTAAAAAAGTAATAAGTGAAGAGTTGATTAGGGATTCTCCGGTGATAGGAGTAGTACACTCGGATATTTTATTATAGCAACCGCCAAGGCGATTAGGACAAGGGGCTTAAGCCCCTTGTTAACTTACCTTACCTGAGAATGTCTTAACCGCACTGGCGACTGTTATATATTCAACCCTCTCAGTTTTAACCTTCTTGTAATTATCAATTATCAATTATCAATTATCAATTATCAATTATCAATTATCAATTATCAATTATCAATTATCAATTATCAATTATCAATTATCAATTATCAATTATCAATTATCAATTATCAATTATCAATTATCCATTATCAATTATCAATTATCAATTATCCATTATCAATTATCAATTATCCATTATCCATTATTCACTGTCGCCTCAACCACCGCCAAATTCTAAGGGCAAACTCTTCTAATCTCAACATAGTGGAGTCTAGCCATTCTAATATTTGTTCTAGGGGATGCTTAACATATCCCGTGGAAGATGCTTCTGTATCAATCCATTCTGGTGCTGGTTGTTGATTCTTCCTTGCCGGGTTCTTTTCGAGAGCTTCTATCGGTAGTATTACTGACGGTGGTTTAACATCTTCATTGGTTAAGGCAAGTTCCTGTTTAGGAGTTGGTATGAGAACTTTCCGTTCTCTATCTTTTGCTGTTTGCCTGTTTGCAACATAGTCCACAACAGAATTTCCTGGTTTCACAGGTATTTTACTGCCGAAAGCTTCCGGTAACTGAGTGGCAGATGCAGTATTCTCCCCTGAGTCAAAGGGGGTGGGATTGGTGGGAGGTAGGTCTTGCCTGCCAAATAAATCTTCTAAAGTGAGCCAGGAGTCTGGTTCACTTTCTGGTAATACTGATTTAGGAGAATTTCCCACTGGGGTTAGGGAGGTAGCAGAATCTCCCGGAGGCTTAACGGAAGTTGACAGTTCCTGTAAAGTTATAGTCCAAGGTAAATGGGAGCCGCTTTTACCAAAAAAGTATTCCACCGCAGCGTAAATTAAGGCTTTAATCCGAGTTTTAATAGTTTGAGACTCTTCCATAGCTTGTCCAACCGGAGGTAATAAGTTAGCTTCATTCCCTGTTAATTGATGGGTTTTTCCAGTTGACAGTGGTTGAGTCGTTTTTGTCTGAGATAGATTCGAGCCTTCTGTACCAAAAAAGTATGCCAAGGCAGCGTAAATTAGTGCTCGAATCCGAGTTTTGAGAGTTTGAGTCTCTTCAGGAGATGCAGACGAGTTTCCTGATGTCCTCAATTGCTGTTGTAGCTTTTGCAACAGTCCGTAAATGCGTTCCCGCAGTACAATTACTACTTCTGTACCAGGAACTAATTGATGTGATTCTAGTTCAGCAGCTCTGTTATCCAGGAAAGCTAGTGCTTTTGGTGGTACTAGTTGTAAAATGATTACTTGTTCATTGGCTTCTGGTAGGGTCGAACCTGGTTGAAGCTGTTTGGGAGAAAGTTGAGTTTGCTCAGGTAAAATAGTAGTGCTACAAGCCAGCTGCGACTCCCCAAAAAGATTGGCCGCGATCGCAACAGGACTAGTTTGTATCCAAGCCATTAACTGCCAGAAAAGTTTCACTGGTGGCAAGAGACGAGGTTGAACTAGGCTAATGAGTGTACGGGGAGCCAATTGAAGATTTGATGAGAGTTTTAGACGTCTTTGACGTAGTAAGTTAGCTACCTCCCAGCTAATTTGAGCTGAGAGTTTTTGTTGCTGCTCAAGAGTTAACACCTCCAAAATTTGATTTTGAGTAGCAACTAGTACTAGATTACGGTTAGATAACAGAGATGCTATTCCTTGGATGGGGAGTTGTTGGTTGTTTGTTATTGGTTTTTTGTTGTTG
>JAAHHL010001107.1 GCA_010672185.1 Caldora sp. SIO3E6
TTTCCCAGTTGTAGGCTGGAGTGAGTCACTCGAATGAGAGTTGGGTGCGTTACAAAGATTCACAAAAACCGAAAAGTAAAAAGGGAGAAAATTTAAAAAGCCTAAATTTTCAGTAACTCCCTTAAATCTGGAGTTTAGACTAGTTAGGAGTGCAAAACCCCAAAGTCTGACAGTCCGTAAGATAAAAAATCCATCAATCTAAAAATGGTGTCCCAAGAGTGCCTGCGATTGCTTTGGGCACCAACTTGTAGTCAGGGCTAATCCTCCATTCAACGCGGCCACTGGGAAACGCTTCGCGCTTATTGGGCGGGTTGAAGCACTCCCCACCAAACACTGTAAAAAGTGGCGAGATGCCGTAGGGAGCGCAACAAGACCTCCGCTGCGCCACCCAATCTTTCCCAGTTGTAGTATCAAATTTAGTATTAGACTAAGACTTTCATAGCCCAGTCTTCTTTTTGAGCTGAGAGTTCAGTAAATTGAGGGATTAATTTGGTCTAAGTCTTCCTATTTTTAGCTTTTTTGCCCTTACTTTTTCCTTTTTTAACTACTGGATAACGGGTTCGTTTGTTTCTTTTTTTCCCAGATTTCCATCCGGGAGATTTTCCACGGGGTTTGGGAGGAAGTGCCGGAGTTCCAATTTCTACTCTTATGTCCTAACATCGACTGCGCAACTCTTCCAGGTGTTAGATTCGACTGTGGTTTTTGCCAGGGCAGACAGTGTTCTTTGACAATATCTTTAGCCAACCATAATTGCCAAGTCATTAATGGCATTAAATTGCTCCATCTTTCACACTGGTGTGGTGTACCTAAAGCTGGTAATGTCCAATGTAATCTTTGTTTAATGAATCGATACCAATGGTCAACAGCAAACCGCCTCAGATATTTTGACCATATTTTTTCTATTGATGGCATTTCTTTGCCAATAAATACTAGCCACAATGGTCTTTGTAATAAGCCTTTTTTCTTGGGGTCAATCCGCTCAACTAAAATCAGGTTCATACTGATATATGGAGAATTACGAAAGTGTAATTGTGACCATCGTTGTACTTTGATTTCCCCTAATTTTGGGTCTTGTATCTGAACCGTTTCGCAAGCTGACCACCAAGTTGATTTCTCGTTGAGCTTAAATTTAGCTCCATGTTTTTTTGGTCTTCCTCGACCACTATATTCTCCTGGCTCTGCCCAACTGAAAATTTAGGCTTTTTAAATTTTCTCCCTTTTTACTTTTCTATTTTTATTAATATTTGTAACGGATAAGACTCTCGCCCAGTGACTCACTTCAGCTTACAACTGGGAAAGATTGGGCGGCGCAGCGGAGGTCTTGTTGCGCTCCCTACAGTATCTCGCCACTTTGTACGGCATTTTAACTGGGAGTGCTTCAACCCGCCCAATAAGCGCGCAGCGTTTCCCAGTGGCCGCCTTTAATGGAGGATTAGCGCCGTCTATCCTAGAGTAGGCAATTGCATCCACTCTTGGGACACCATCTACCGAATTGATTCATTTTTTATCTTGCGGACTATCGGACTTTGGAGTTTCGCACCGCTAACTAGTCTAAACTCCAGTGGCAAGCATTGCTCCCCTACGTTAAATTTCTTCATATACCCCACAATCGTAGGGCGTATTGCATACGCCCAATAATAAACTCCCTGAATTCCATTACATACACCTATAATCCGGGATTAACTATTTGTTGAGCGATCGCTAATCTAGAAATGAATCACGCTTTGAACAACTTAAATTCCAGTATATATGTGCGCACATTTTCCCATGATAAAATAGTATCATAAAAATAGCAGCAATTGTATCTGTAGAGTACTCAAGAACCTAAATCTATCCCTACAGATATACAGAATTTTATTCTCAATTCTCAATTGGATACGTATTGTTTTTGTATCTCTTTTAAACTCTCTAAGATTTCTTGGTGATCCCGCTCTTCAACATTGGCAAGAAGATCTATCGCCTCTGTCATGCGAAGCTCTGCATCTGTATAGTTGTGATTAGTTGGTAAAACTAGACGTATAGGCTCTCCATAATTATCAACTGGCCCATCAAAAATAAGTAGATGGCTACTATGATTTTTGCTTGGCTTCCAACCGTGATTAGTTACATAGTTGATCACATCTTCAATAGCAATATCTGACAAGTCAAGCTCTGGTAGTTTATAGAAACCTGATGTTGGCATAATCACTGGCTATCCTCGTGCAGTAAGTTTTTTAACAAATTTATTAGACAAGCTGGAGTGAACTGTTGAGTTCTCGGAATGCGTATTCGCACCGTATTTTTGTTGGTACTGGGTTTCCCTTCTAAATATGCCCAATAGCAACCTCCTCTAATTAAAAGCCCCTCCTCTGAAGTATCTATCCATAGACTTGAGTCCCTCGGTATAACCTTGAGTAGTAGAACACAAGGAATAGCACGCTTGCTTGCATTTCTAACTACCAAGTCGTTGTAAGTCTTAACTTCTAGATCATAAACGATATCGCTTGAATCAAGCATACATTGTTTTGATGCTTTTAATTGGAAGTCTAGCGCCTGTCCACTGGGGAATCGTCTAGAACCCAAAACTGTAAGTCGGCGAAAAGTACCATCAACACCAAAATCTCGCTCTGGAATAGATATACTTACTCCTGCTCGCCAAGCAACAGCCTGGATGTGTGCCCAGCTTAGTAACTCCTCAATCTGTGTTTCTGGGAACAAAGTACCTTATCTCTTATAATTTTGCCAGTTCAAGTTACCAATTATCTCACTGGAAGGTTACATAGAACGCAATAAAGGTTTAACAAACAAGCACCAATTAATAAAATTTAACCGACTTTCTAAGTAAAAGAAGAAAAGTAGAAGAACAAAGCACCGGTGGTATAGTTATAGATGAAGCGATCGCTTACGACAGCAATTTTCCCTAATCTCATTTTCCAAATTCAATTAATTCTGCTGTAGA
>JAAHHL010001108.1 GCA_010672185.1 Caldora sp. SIO3E6
CACACCACCCCAGGCGGGTAGGACTCTAACCTACATCCTGGCGAAAGTTAAGCGGGTTTTAACCCACTCCCTAGGTTATCTGTTTAGGCAGTTTTACCTAGAAACGAATCGCACTTCCTTTGTCTCTTCATCTCCGCGTCACCGCGTCACCGCGTCTCCCCATCTCCCCATCTCCCCATCTCCCCAAACCCCCCACCCTTTATTTCACTCACCCCTCATACGCTCTTAAGATTGCAGTGATAGGCTAGAGGTAACAATCTACAGGAAGAATCATGGAAACACTCGCTTACTTTTATCTAACTGCAACTGAGCAAGGCACTGAAAACCAAGAGTCAGTAACCGGCGACTACTACAGCTTAAGCATACTCCAGGAATTGAAGCAGCCCAAGCTTCTCAATTGGGTCTTGATTTCACTCTCATGTCTTACTGTCGTGACTGTTTTGAATACAGCTAGCCCAGTTTTAGCTATGAGCAAAGGAGACAGTGGTATTGATGTTACCTCTCTCCAGGAAGATCTCAAAGCCAGCGGTTACTACGAAGGGCCAGTCACAGGATTTTACGGTTCTTTGACAGAAGAAGCAGTAATTAAATTCCAAAATGCTAGAGGATTGGTTCCTGATGGGATTGTTGGTTCAATGACTAAATCAGCACTAGTTTACGTTAAAGAGGAGAAACTGCCCCAGGAGCTCCCCACAGATGTTAGTTTCAATGAAGACAGCCGGGGTGCGGATAACTCGGTTCTGCTTCTCAAGAGAGGAAACAAAAATGCCATAGTTGCCTCTCTCCAAAGAAATATGCAGACAAGTGGCTACTATAATGGTCCAATTACTGGATACTATGGCTCTTTTACTGAAGCCGCTGTCAAGGAATTCCAGAAAGCTCAAGGACTACAGGTTGATGGCGTTGCCGGTCCTGTAACCAGAGCAGCGCTAGAGTCGAGTTCAGGAGAAGGAATACCGCAGCAAAAAGTGGATAACTCTCCTTATTTTTTCAATCAAGACCCTTTTTTAGAGGAGAATGAATCTTTCTCACAGCCAAGTGAGCTTCAAGAAGTCCAAGAGGAGTATCCCAGTGGGCAAAACTAGTGCCGCTGCGCGGAATTAAGAATTAAGAATTGGCAAACTAGGGGTGTAAGCATTTGGGCGATAATTTAAGCACGTAGACCTAAATATGCCTATCCAAATGCTTCGCCCGAAAACCTTAGGTGAGCATTCCAATTACCGTGCCGCTGCGGTGCGTTACGCTGCGCTAACACACCCTACGATTACTACGATTACTGGAACAAGGGGCTTAAGCCCCTTGCCTCCGTCGTCTTGCCCGTACTCATTCCACTGACCTTACAGGCGCAAGCATATTCCATTATATAAAACGATACCAGCAAATAGCACTAAAGTCAAAGGAATAGATGGGAAAAATAGTAACCGGGTGTAGGTAATAAGGGCAGATTCATTAAGGGCGAATACAATGCGCCCCTAAGGTTTCCATTGTATTCCCCATTCCCCATTCCCCATTCCCCATTCCCCATTCCATCCAACTGCAAAATCGGCGATCGCACTGGTGGAAGAAAGGGAAAACTTGACAAGCCTGGAAGAAAAAATATACGATATCGAATCGCCTGGACTCCGGATAGAAATGCTATAGCCATTTCTAGAAATAGTGCATAAGAATAATAGGAGAAGTCAAATCATGGAAAGGATCAAGAAGATTTTAGCACCATTGGTGCTAGTTCTGTTCGTAGTTGGATTGAGCGTCGTGACCATGGCGGATGTTGCCAATGCGACGGAGATGTCAGCATATGAAAAGAATATCAAGTTGAGCCCATTAGGGACAGCCCCAGAAGATTTGGTGGCGGTACAACCGGGGGGTGACCTTGCGAAACAATGCACAACATATTGTCTGCGTAACCAAGAATGTGTTGCTATCTACTTTCGCGAAGATACACCAGCCCGTTGCTATTACTACCGCAACTACGGATTTTCTTTAGTAGATGAGAGGGGATATAATACGTCATTTAAGATCTGGAACTGAGAATTAATTGTAGGTTGATTCCTTGGAATGTAGGCGAAAGCCTTCTCGTAAAGTAACCCAACAGCCGTCAGGCTTTGTTGGGTTTCACTATCCAATTGCTACGCGGAAGCAAGCTACAACCCAAACTACATTTTTAGGTGTGTCACGGCTACGATTACTTGGGTAAGGAATAATTGGGAAATCTAAAATCTACAATTTAGACCCTACAGGCGCACACCTGTTCCATTATGTAAAACAATACAAAAAAATGGCACGAAAGTCAAGGGAATTGATGGGAAAAATAGTAATGGGGGTGTAGTTAATAAGGGCTTTCTTCGATAAGGGCGCATTCAATGCGCCCCTACAGTTTTCATTGTATTCCCAATTTTCTTCAATCTTACAGTTTTCTTGAGATAAAAATAGACAATTAAATATTTATCTAATACTATGATGATAATCATACTCCAAGTAATTCAAATTGGAAGATGCCCAAAAAACCGAACAAAAAAGAAGAAACTAAGCCAGTCAAGCTCTCCGCCATTGATCAAGACATCGTCACCGTTCTAATGGGTACAGAGCTGTACGGCTTAGAAATCCTTGACAAACTCAACCCAGATAGACCTATCCCATTAAGCTTTGGTAGCCTCTACCCTGCCCTAAATCGCTTAGAGAAAAAAGGAATCATCAAATGGCGCTGGGGTGATGAAAGTGAAGAAACTGGTGGAGCCAGACGCAAATACTACAAAGTCACCGGCTTAGGTGAAACCACTCTTCGTGAAATTCAAAGATACCGTACCTTATTAGCTCAGCGCTCAGGGCAAGTGTTAGGAGGAGTTTGAAATGATAGATAGAGACACTAAGCGTAAACTGAAGCGAACTTGGTTAATGCGATCGCTCACCTATTTGGGAATACTTGCAGTTCTAGGCTTCA
>JAAHHL010001109.1 GCA_010672185.1 Caldora sp. SIO3E6
TCGAAGCCCTAGAACTATTAATGTATGAGATGGATGCTGGTAGAATTAAGTTAGTTCCTAGTATCTAAACAATAATTCGTTCTAATCCCGTTTTTTCTATAGTGAAGCAAGTATCAATCGGTTCGGCTCAACAGTTCCAGCCTCGCCAGATTGTTTGTTTAGAGCATGACCACACCTGTTTATACGCAGAAGTCATTGAAGTTGTCTCAGCGCGGCAGGTTTGTTGGGTGCGTCCCTTAATGCTGGCGATACCAGCAGACAATCAATCCTTACCCTTCTCATCGTCAAAAGACTTAATTTTATACGATTTACGTCAGGGTTCCGATCTACTTTGGCCTACGAGTTTATTTCGACCAGCTCTGGATACAGAGGTAATTTCCCTGTTAGGACAGTTGCATAATCCAGACTCCTCATCTGTACATAACCTAGATGCACCTCAGCAATTGAGAGGTTTTGTTAATCGAGTTTGGCAAGCTTATAAAAGTGCTTTTTAGGTGGAAGGGAAGAGTGTTGCATTTACTATTATTTTTTGCTACTATTATTTGACAATGGAATAGATGTGCGCCTGTAGGGTATGGTTGAGGAATTAACCACACCAGGCACAGAGTAACACAGAGAAGAAAGACTTAGATATCAATAATTTGTCCCCACGTCCCCGCGTCTGCTTGTTGATTGTTTCCCCAACCCTTTATTTCGCTCACCCCCCATGGTATAGCTTAGATGGGTTGTAGGGAGTGGGGTGTGGTGAAAAAATGAGTAACCCAATTCCCAATTCCCAATTTCCAATTCCCAATTCCCAATTCCCAATTCCCAATTCCCAATTCCCAACAACCAATAACTAACTCGGTCTGTGACTACTAATCAATACACCATCAGGAGAATAGATTTCCAAGCGGATTCGAGCATTATCGCTGACAGTTTCTAGGGCTTCTTGTAACCTTGATATATGGTCAACTAGATTAGCGCGAGTTTTATAGTCACCTTTGGAATCAGCACTCATTGCTGTTTGCTTGATCTTCTGTACATAGGAGAGAGCTAACCTGACTTTAATGGCATTAGTGTTAATGCTGTATCGACAAACCTGACTCGTCCCTGAGCAAATCTGATTTAAATCTCTGCGTGCTTGTTGTATTTTAACAGCAGAACGCAGTTTTCCTTGAGCTTGCTGAAGTGCACCTTGATAAGGTTCAACTAAGGATTGTGCCTTGCTGTAGTAAAATGTATTGTTAGGAACCTGACTGACATGAGTCAAAGCATTACGCCAGTGAATGACTGCGGCTGACCATTGATTATCTGCTTGATAATTCTTGGCCAGTTGAGCTAAGTAAATTCCCTGGTTATAGGTTTTGGCCGCAATTTGCTCTTGAGTTTTGCGATCGCGGGCTGCACTCACTTGGGGTTGATAGGAGTCTGATAACTTCTGTGCCTCTGTATAGGCTGTTGTTCCTTGGGGAATCCGCTGGAGACTGTTTAAGGCTGTTTGCCAGGTAGAATAAACTAGTTGCCAGTGATTCACATTTTGGGCAACCCCTTGACGCGCTTGAGCAATAAGTGCTGCATCTTTGGAAGCTTGCAGGGTTTGGAGAGCCTTACGCTCTTGAACTAATCGCTGCTTAATTTGCTCTAAATTGAGTTTATAGGACTTAATCTTGGCTTGAGCTAGAGGCTGAAGCTTGCTAGTTTTCGGCAACTGTTCTAGCCGCGCGATCGCTTCTCGCCACAGATTCTGAATTTCGATCCATTTGGGAGCATCATGAGGGGGATTTTGGCTTTTGTAAGAGGCTCTTGCTGCCATCTTTAAAGCCGTTACCATTTGATCAAGGTCTTGATGTTGGTTACGATAAGTTTGGAGAATTTTTTCCGCTTGGGGATGTTCCTTTGACCAAGGGGGAATCGCTTCTAGCAAGTTAATCGCTTCTATTAACTGCCGTTGTGCTTCTAGAACTTCTTGACCTGATTGAGGATCTTGTAGGGTTTTAGTAGACTGGTCTCTCAAGTTCTTAGCTTCAACCATTGCTGTACATTGCCCAATCACACAGGGACGAGTTAAAGCATACAAGCAACCAAAGAAAACTACCAGACCTAAACCTACCCCTGATACTATCAGGGGAATCAGAGCTTGTTTTGATTTAATTGACGCTGACTCTGAGGGCTCATCCACTTCCTCATCAGACTCATTTTCCTGCTCCTCTTGGAAATTAGGTTCTGCCAATGTGTCTGCTACATTGGTTTGGGTAAACTCAGAATCGACCTTGTTGCCTTCTTCTGCCTGAGGAGTATCAAGAAGTTGTTGTAGTTCTGGTATATTTTCTGGAGTTATAGCAGCTATTGTGGGTGAGGCCGGGGGTTCTACAGTAAAGGAGTGGGAGCCATAAGCCTGCTTTTGTCCTGCTACCCTCATATACATTCTTACCGGAAGGCTAACTGAGCGCTCTTCAGGCAAGAGCAATGTCAAGAGGGATTGCTCCGTGAGCATAGTCTGCTCTAAAAAGTCAAAAATTTCCTGGGGATTTGGCAGTTCCTCCCCCCGATGTTGCACCAGAACTGCTAAGATATCTTCCTTCAGCAGACATCGAACTCGAACAGGAATCGACTCAGATAGCTTTGCTTGCAAGTCTTCCTGTAAAAGATGTCCCAAGATTTCTAGATTGTCTGGGCGTGTCGCCGTTTTCATCTGAATTTGTTGTTAGTTGTTTGTTGTTGGTTGTTTGTCGTTTGTTATTTGTCGTTTGTTATTTGGGAATTGGGAATTGCGAATTGGGAATGGAGAATGGAGAATTGGGAATGTTCCCTCAGCTTCCTCAGCTTCCTCAGCTCCCTCAGCTTCCTCAGCTCCCTCAGCTTCCTCAGCTCCCTCAGCTTCCTCAGCTCCCTCAGCTTCCTCAGCTCCCTCAGCTCCCTCAGCTCCCTCAGCTCCCTCAGTTTCCCACACT
>JAAHHL010000111.1 GCA_010672185.1 Caldora sp. SIO3E6
TCTTATTCTTTATGCTGCTGATTACCCCATGTTTGACCCAGCTATTATACCAGACTTGCAAGCTACCTGTGCGGAGAATTCTGCTCTTGATTTACTACTAACTGCTCATGGTGGTCATGTAGGCTATATCAGCAGCAAAGTTTGCCAACGTCAAATCCAAGATCCTGATTGTTGGTGGGCATGGAATCGAGTTTTACAATGGTTTGATGGCAAACATTCTTATCTTGCGCCTTGAGAAGACCTTCACTTTTAGTTGTGTCGGATCAGTCGGATTTAGACTCAGGAAGTAATTTCGGTAAGATTCTGAGCCTTATCTCCGAGTATCCGCTCACTGTGAGCACTAGCCAATTTATCCTGAATCATTGCCCAATCAACGGGAAAAGGCTCACGGATGTAAACTTCTAGAGCAATATGGAAATAAGCAATCAGAGTTTCCAGATTACTAGCTTTGTTCCCCAAAGGAAGCTCTTTCATGAAATTGCTCAAGATAAACAAAATAGCAGCAATAAATTGTGCTTGTTGAGATTCGACTGTAGTTAAAAAAGTCGTTGCTCCCCAAACTCTTAGAATTTGCGTCAATCCATCATCAAGTTTATCCAAGTTAGCTTGCAGCAAGGGATAAATCACTTGTGGATTACCATCACTTTCTATGATTGCCCGTAACAACTGCATCAAAAACTGCAAATATTCTTCAGGTGTCGCTGCTACGATTCCCAAACTGTGGGCAATCTCAACCGCATACTTTCTCAACCAACTAGCATTCCCATTCTCTTCTGCTGCCATCTGATCTGCCACCGATAGCATCACCTGCACCAATCCTGCATCCACAAGTTCCGGATTTGCCTGCAACGTCTGAGTTTCTTCCCCACTAGGGCAAGTCAGCAGTGATTGAATTAGTTCCAGGTAAGCCTGTAGGCAGTTTTCGTCCATTTTTTCGCGAGGAGAATTTAGAATTTAGAATTTAGAATTTAGAATTAAATTGCCCATATTGTAGGGGCGGGTTTAGGGAAAATCTAGCCTATTTTACCCGAATATTCCAATCAAAACCCGCCCTGGCGCTTTTGACTTTTGACCCGAATATGGGGAACAAAACCCGCCCTTTTGGGATAATCTAACCCATTAGACTGAGTCTTGCACGCCTGCCGAAAACGTATCTGTGGAAGTATGCAACAATCAACCGTCAACCGTCATCACCAGGTGGTGAAATTTCTTCATCAAGACTGCCTTGTTGCAACGATAGTGTAAGTATTCTACCGAATTCTAAATTCTAAATTCTAAATTCTAAATTCCCTATTTCCCGATCGCACAAAAAGCAGCCCAGTAATAAGGTGATTGGAAAGGCTGTGCTTGAGGCGGCATCTTTTTAAACCAAGAGAGCAGTTTGGATTTCTGCTTGACAGTCAGAGATAGATCATTAGTCCACTCTTGTAGTTTTTCTTTAGTAACATCCCGCAGCCAGATTTGAGCTTGGTTTAAAGCAACGGCAACTGCACCGGTTTCTTGGGCAGGAAACTGACTGAGGTTTTGGTAAAATTTAATCATTAAGAAGGCAGTAGAAAATCCATTTCCTCTCCAGAGGCTACTCACAACGCTGGCACTACCTGCATAGAGGAAAGCACTGGGTAAACTCAGGTATTGAGGACTGTTGTATTGATAGAGGGGAGTAATAGCGGTTTTACAAGCAGAGAGGGTGACAAGGCGGCACTTATGGAGATTTAGCCTCAAGATTTCTGTTAAGGTAAGGTGTATATCTTCTGAATCTTTACCTTGGGCTAAAATTAGTGCGGATTCTAGGGGATATTCTAGATTAAAATCACCATAACAAGCAAAATGATGACAGTGGCTCTTGAGCATGTCTTTATTAGTCTTCACCGCTGTTGCCGTTGCTTTTCCCTTAGCTAAGACTCGGGAGTAGGGGAATAAGGGGAGAATATTTTTCACCTCTAAGTCGCTATAGTCGATATCTCCCGTCGGGTTTTGGATCGCAAAAAGCTTCCGGAAATCAGGATGCTGTTGGTTTTGACTCAGTTGCAGTAATTGGCAACTTGGAGCATAGCGCACTCCTTGGGGAAATAAGTCAAGTAAGTAATTTAAGACATCCAATTTTTGGCTCTTCTCAATAGGTAAAGCATGAAGTGGGAATATATATAAAAAGCGATGAGGGATCAGAACTAACTGCTTACAGCCTTGAGGAAGTTCGGCAATAATTTCCTCAATCTGTAAAATCTCAGCTAATCGGCTTAATCGCTCATTTAGTTGACTATCAAACTCATCCTCCCTCTGGGAGAAATATTCTTCAATAGTCAAATTAACTAGGGCTTGCACGGCTTCAGAAGAAGATTGCTTCACCTGCACATGTGGATTTTGAGGGGTGACAATAAAGGTAAGAATCCGATCATCTGCAATATACCACTCAATCATAGCAGTATTGTCATCAATCAAGGCTTGAATATCACTAAAGGGAATCCCTTCAACTAGGTTGGGGTAGCTATCACCTTGAGGATATAGATTTCTGTTAGCTAGAAATTCTACTAAGCTTCGACTTTTGCCCCGTTCAATATATTCAATTGCTTGATTAGGTTGATTCAATTCCAGACAGACTTCCATCATCTGCTGGTAGAGTTCCTGCAATCTGTGCACTAGTTGTTGCCTGTCTGCTTCTATTTCAGAACCAGACATTATTTCCCC
Source organism: Caldora sp. SIO3E6 (assembly GCA_010672185.1). Classification (GTDB taxonomy): domain Bacteria; phylum Cyanobacteriota; class Cyanobacteriia; order Cyanobacteriales; family Coleofasciculaceae; genus Caldora. The sequence goes on from JAAHHL010000111.1 coordinate 2,689, forward strand.
AAGCAGGGATTCTACTGTTTCGATAGCCTCAACCAAGATTTTGTAGGCGTTAGTAAACTGTTGAGCATCTTTATAAGTAATTGCCATATTGCCGAGGGTTTCAATATGGCTTTGGGGAAAAGCTTCACGGGTACAAACTTCTAGGGCATTATGGTGATAGGCGATCGCTTCTTCAATATTCTGTGCCTGATCTCCGAGTATCCGTTCACTGTAAGCAATTGCTAAGTTATTCTGAGTATCTGCCCACTTCTTGGGCATTGCTTCACGGGTATAAACTTCTAGGGCATTATGGAAACAAGCAATCGCTTCTTCTTTGTTTTGTGCCTCATCTCCGAGTATCCTCTGCCGATAGGCAGCTGCCAAGTGATTCTGAGTAGCTGCCCACTCTACCGGCATTGCTTCACGGGTACGAACTTCTAGGGCATTATGGAAACAAGCGATCGCATCTTCAATATTCTGAGCTTTTTCTCCCTGGGTCCGCTCAATATAAGTACCTGCCAAGTTATACTGAGTAGCCGCCCACTCCACCGGCATTGCTTCACGGGTACGAACTTCTAGAGCATTATGGAAACAAGCGATCGCATCTTCGAGACTCTGATCCCTATCTGCTAGTATCCGCTCACTGTAAGTAATTGCCAAGTTATACTGAGCATTTGCCCACTCCACAGGAATTGCTTCACGGGTATACACTTCTAGGGCATGATGGTAACAAGCAATCGCCTTTTCGAGATTCTGCGCCTTATCACCTCGTATCCTCTCACCGTAAGCATTAGCCAGGTTCTGCTGAGTAGCTGCCCATTGCACCGGCAACGATTCAAAGATGTAAACATCTAGGGCATATTGGTAAGAGATAAGCCCAGTTTCCTGATTGCTGCCTTTGTCCCCTAAGGGAAATAGCTGCATGAGATTGCCCAAATTAAACAAATGGAATGCAATAGATTGTCTTTGTTGGGGTTCGACTTTAGCTAAAGTATCTGTTGCCCAAGTTTGAAGAGTTTGTGTAAATCCATCATCAAGTTTATCCAAATTAGCTTGCAGCAGGGGATAAACTACTTGTGGATCGCCATTACTTTCCGCTATTGCCTTTAACACCTGCATCAAAAACTGCTCATATTCTTCAAATGTTGCTGCTACCATTCCTAAAGCATGGGCAATCTCAAACCCATAGCTTCTCAACCAACTAGCCCTATACTCATCCTGATGCGCTGCCATCTGCTCAGATACTGATAGCATCGCTTGCACCAATTCTGCATCCACAAGTTCCGGATGTGCCTCCAAGATCATAGTTTCTTCCCCACTAGGGCAAGTCAGCAGCAATTGAATTAGTTCTAGGTGATTCTGGCAAGAGTTTTCGTCCATGTTATTAGGAATTAAGAATTAAGAATTGAGAATAGAATTCCGTACATTCGTAGGGGCGGGTTTAGGGACAATCTAGCCCATTTGACCTGAATATTCCAATCAAAACCCGCCCTGGCGCTTTTGACTTTTGACCCGAATATGGGGAACAAAACCCGCCCTGGCGCTACCGGTGATTTAGGGACAATCTTGCCCATTTGACCCGAATATTACAATCAAAACCCGCCCTGGCGCTTTTGACTTTTGACCCGAATATGGGGAACAAAACCCGCCCTTTTGGGATAATCTAACCCATTAGACTGAGTCTTGCACGCCTGCCGAAAACGTATCTGTGGAAGTATGCAACAATCAACCGTCAACCGTCAACCGTCAACCGTCAACCGTCAACCGTCATCACCAGGTGGTGAAATTTCTTCATCAAGACTGCCTTGTTGCAACGATAGTGTAAGTATTCTACCGAATTCTAAATTCTAAATTCTAAATTCTAAATTCTAAATTCTAAATTCTTCTCTCATTCGTCCCTGACTAAGGGGACAAGGGAGTGCTCTCATCTCCCCACCCAGTATTAGCCTTGAGGGGTCACTCCCCCAGACCCTTTGCCCAACTCTTGCCTTAGTATATTGAGTAAGCTGCCTGTTATGTGTCAATAAGACTTTATCCTTCGGAAAGTTGATGTCGCTCGAAGCTTTATTTTCAAGAGTTCCAGAGGGCTTGTTACTTCCTTTCTTCTTGCAGTTGGCCAAAAAAAAAGGGGTTGCCCACCTGGATTCACTATCACCACCTTATATCTATCTTTGGTGAGATAAAAAATAAATATGAGCAAGGAGCTCAGACTAAGAGCATACTTAAATATGTTGCTATAAGCGCATAGCTATGGCAATTAATGTACATTAAGCTCTCTGAGCAACATTTGCACAAAGCCAAGTAGGTAGGTATTATGTCTACAGTTCTAGTGGTAGAAGATAGTCCGACACAGCAGAGGATGATTGCAGAGCTCCTGATAAAGGATGGGATAAGTGTAATTGTTGCTGATAATGGACTCGAAGCACTTGAGCAAGTCAAGGAGCAGAATCCTGACCTTGTAGTTCTTGACATTGTCTTGCCCAAGATGAACGGTTACGAAGTCTGTCGTCAAATCAAGTCCAACTCCGAAACCCAGAACCTAGCAGTACTAATGTGTTCGGCTAAAAAAGAAGAATTCGATCGCTATTGGGGCATGAAGCAAGGCGCTGATGCCTACATTGTCAAACCTTTCCAGCCTCAAGAGCTGCTAGTTAAAGTTAGGCAGTTTCTTGCAAAACGATGATATCATCCTACATGTGTAAAATGTAAGTATTCACTGGACTTAGCGATCGCGTCAAGCATTAAGGAGCTTTCCTCTTGTGGGATAGGCATCTTGCCTGTCCTTGTCTACCTTGGAAAAGGATGCAATATGCTATATTCTCCTAGCCCCCTAGTCCCCTCAAACAGTTAAGCAGTCACAAGTGAACCCAAGCGGATTTTTTTACCTGTATACTCAGGAACCCAACCTTCCATGGAAGTAAAGTAGCGCACAGCTTTCACCCGCCGTGATGGGGTGAGATGAAACCAATGTTCAGTGTTAGCTGGCACATTGATAAATTCCTGAGCCTGTACTGTCAACTCCAATTGGCTACCATCAGGACGTACAAAGCCAAAAATTCCCTCACCTGCAATAATGTAGCGTACCTCATCATCAGTGTGGTAGTGACAGCGGTCAAATTTGGACAACAGAGTATCAAGATTGGGAACTTCTGGATGCAGCACAATTAAATCACGGGATTGATAACCGGCAGTTTCCTTGAGTTGTTCAAAGTAACCATCAAGAGCAAGGAGTACTTGCTCTTTCTCCTCATCACCGAGAGCATCTTTAGCTAATAGCTGGTGAATTTCTGGATCATCACCTACTCCCCAGTGATTTAACTCCACTTTCACCGGAGCTAATTCTCGCCTAACATCATCTAGTTGAGTGTAAGTTGTACCATCTTCTAGTTGCAAAATTGCCATGATTTACCTCCGGATTATCAATTAGCTAAATAGCCGCTTTTGATACTATAGCGACCCATGTGTTATTTGTTGTTATTTGTTGAGGGATAAACTCTCTCCGCGTCTGAAGCGTCTATCTCAACCCGTCAATTCAAATTTTGAATTTTTGAATTTTGAATTTTGAATTTCGCACAGCGGCACTAGGATCATTCCTGTTTGTCCTCCTGAGAAGAGTTGAGTTCCTGGACTTCTTGAGCAGATATGCCTTCTCCTTGATAACCAATATACCAAAGTACCGCTGCTGTCTCCCCGCGAGTCACTGCTTTCTTGGGCTGAAAAAGGGTTGTATAACCCAGCAAGCGGCGGATATTGGCAGACTCTCCATTCTGGAAATCGGCTAATACGGCTCGCAAGGCTTTAGGAGCAATTTTGGTGGTATCTTGAAAACCCCAAGTTTGCTCAACTGCTTCCACTGAAGCTTTAGGTAATACCTGACGGGTGTCTAAGGGTACTTTCCACAAGATCAGACTTTCCCTGGTTAAGGGAGCATTGGGACGAAATGTTACTGTTGTAGCGTCACCACTCAGAGGACTAGGAATTAGTCCCACTTCTGCTAATGCTTGAATACTGGGGAAATCCGGATCAGTGCTGGGGACATCCTGGAAAACTGGCTTAGCTGTTGCCGAAGCTAGGCGAATTTGCTTTCCTGGGCTGTTGGCATGTAACTTATTATTGGCTGCCACTAGCCACCGAGCGTACTCCCGACGGTTGACGGTTTTATTTGGTTCAAATTTAGTACTTTCCGCATCTGGATTATCTTCAGAGTTAGATGGCTCAACAGTTAATACCCCCAAAGCTGCCAAATCTTCAACGTATTGGCGCAGTTGTTGGGGAACTTGGTCAAAATCACTGAAATCTTGGGATACTGTAGAAGACTCCTGGGGTTCTGCTGGTTCCAAGTCAGATTGCTGTGGTGATTCCTCTGGCTCCGATTCAGATTGCCCTACTGTTGCTTGCTCAGGATTACGGGTATACTTAATATCAAATTCTGTTAGGCTCGGATTCCTTGGTGTTGCCGGTTGAGAGTTGCTATTACTAGTAGAAGGAATCGATACCGTAACTTCTAACTCCTGCTGACGAGCAACCAAAGTACCTTCTGCATCCTCCGTTGGTTCAGAGATAATTTCCCAGTTGCTGGACTCAAAAGCCCTTTGGTAAAAACTTAGGATAACATTGCTAGGGTCAGAGGATGACCACATCGTCAGCTTACCTGGATTTTCTGCTGCCTTGAGGGACTCAACTTTCTCTAACTGAGCCTGAGGATAGCGCATCTCAGAGGGAAAATCTTGGGGTAGTTGCTCTGATTGGGAAATCTGAGAGTTGCTTGGCGATGACTCCTCAACAATATCTTGGTTCTCTTGTAAATTGGGATCTGGTGCTAAGGAACGCTCTAGTTCTTTGCTACAAGAGGTTAATAAACTCAGTAAGCAAGTAGTTGCTAAAATAGCCAATCGGGCAGGATGTTGATCTAACAGCACAGGTTTTTTAATGAGTAATGGAGAATTGGGAATTGGGAATTGGGAATTGAGAATTGAGAATTGAGAATTGAGAATTGAGAATTGAGAATTGAGAATTGAGAATTGGATAAAATTCCACGTCAAAAATTAAGATGAGCAAACGTGTCAGCTTCCCTTGTATCATCCTGCCTCCTGCCTCCTGCCTTCTGCCTTCTGCCTCCTGCCTCCTGCCTTCTGCCTCCTGCCTCCTGCCTCCTGCCTCCTGCCTCCTGCCTCCTGCCTCCTGCCTCCTCCTTTTTGACTTCGCTAACCGAGTAGTATGGTTTAGAGACGCGCCTGCCTTTATGATACGGTGGCGTGTCTCGATTTGTGAGCGCAGTAACGTTGCGGAGGGATAGATGGTTTTCAAGAAAGAAAATTCGATAGTGAGCAATGAGTCTTCTGAGTCAGCTAATCTGACAACAGAGAAAACGGAGCAAGAAAAGTCAACTGCTAGCAAACAAGAACAAAAACCAACATCCGATGGCTCTAACTTCTGGCGGCAAGTACTGGATAATCTGCAAATTATTGCGATTGCCCTTGCCTTAGCCTTATTAATTAGGGCATTTGTGGCAGAACCTCGCTACATTCCTTCAGGTTCTATGCTACCAACTTTAAAAGTAGGCGATCGCGTGGTTGTGGAAAAAATCTCCTACCTTTTTCGTCCCCCTGCTTCTGGGGAAGTTATTGTCTTCAATCCACCTCTACAGCTACAAATGCGAGGTTATGACTCAGATCAAGCCTTTATTAAACGGGTAATTGGCACACCAGGTAAAACCATTGCGATTCAAGGGGGCAAAGTTTACCTAAATGATACTCCTTTAGCCGAAGACTACATTGCCGAACCACCAGCATACCAAATGAGGCCGGTATCTGTACCCAATGAGCAGCTTTTTGTTATGGGAGATAACCGTAACAACAGCAATGATTCCCATGTTTGGGGTTTTTTACCCCAAAAGCAGATCATTGGTCGTGCTTTCTTCCGCTTTTGGCCCCTCAGTCGTATTGGCTCAGTTTAGTACTTGTTTTGAGCGCGATATTATCTCTGTATAATCGATTAGCACGTCGGTTGAGCGCACATCGGTTGAGTTGAGGGCGCACGTCGGTGCGCCCCTACTATTGGTTTCATAGGTGTTTGAGCGTTTATTGGTATCAGTGTATAATCCCTTGTCAGCAGGGACTGCTTTGGTTGCTCTACCTTAGGATTATTTTATGGCAAAATTTTACAACGAAATTAATCCATCATTACAAAACTTTATCCAAGAACAAAAAATATTTTTCACAGCCACCGCACCAACTCAAGGTCGCATAAATTTATCCCCCAAAGGTATAGATACTTTTCGCTGTATTGACAGCAAAACTGTGGCTTATCTGGATTTGACTGGCAGTGGTAACGAAACTTCTGCCCATCTCGAAGAAAATGGCAGAATGACCATTATGTTTTGCAGCTTTTCTGAACAACCTTTGATTTTACGCCTGTATGGCCAAGGTCAGGTAATTCGCCCCAGAGAGCCGCAATGGCAAGAATATTACTCTCTATTTGCTTCTCTACCAGGAGAGCGGCAAATAATTGTCCTAGAAGTTGAATCGGTACAAACTTCTTGCGGCTTTGGTGTACCACTTTATGAATTTCAATCAGAAAGAGAAACTCTAATTAAATGGGCTTCTAATAAGGGAAAAGAAGGAATTAATGCCTATTGGCAAGGAAAAAATCTCCAAAGTATTGATGGCTTACCTACTAAGCTATTATCAGATTGAGAAGAATTGTATTAGGTGTTAGGTATTAGGTGTTAGGTGTTAGGTTTTTCTTTGTTACTGTCTTCGTGGGGAAACTTACATGATAAAATACGCTTGCGATTGCGATCGCAACCATCGAATCCCGAAAAGGAGGCATCATGACTTCAACGGAAGGCTCAGCCTTGGAGCGGGTGCTAGTCACGGGTGCTACGGGGGGAGTTGGGCAACTAACGGTGGGTAAGCTACTGTCTAAAGGTTTCCAGGTTCGTATTCTAACCCGCAGTGCCTCCAAAGCTCAGAAAATGTTTGATAACCGGGTGGAAATTGTTGTTGGTGATATGCGCCTTCCGGAGACCCTCCCAGCCGCTACCCAGAATATTACCCAAATCATTTGTTCTACCGGAAGCACAGCGTTTCCCTCTACCAAGTGGGATTTCGACAACATTCAAGAGTACAAGGGAATCGCCAACTTAATTGAATGGCTCAAGCTCTATTTCCAATCAGACTATCGTAACACCAAAGCCAAAAATAGTCCTGAGGAAATTGATGCTAAAGGAGTCAGCAATTTATTGGCAGCAGTTCCAACAAACCTGAAGCGGTTTGTGTTCGTCTCTTCCTGCGGCATTCTCCGCAGGGACAAACCACCCTACAGCCTTCTCAATACCTTTGGTGTGCTTGATGCTAAGTACAAAGGGGAGCAAGCAATTATCAGTTCAGGATTACCCTACACCATTATTCGACCAGGAAGGCTCATCGACGGCCCCTACACTTCATCTGACCTCAACACGCTTCTCAAAGCAACAACAGAGGGAAAATTGGCAGTAGTATTGGGTACAGGAGACACCCTCTCAGGTCAAGCTAGCCGGATTGATGTCGCATCAGCCTGCGTGGAATGCCTTAGTAATTCCGCTACGGAAGGACGGATTTTTGAGCTGGTGAACCAGGGAGCCAGACCAGCTATAATTGACTGGGAAGCACTCTTCGAGCAGTTGGACTAGTACTTGGTTGTGTTACCATTACCTCTCTCTGTGTCCTCTGTGCCTCTGTGGTTCATTCTCCTTAATGTCGATGTAAGCTTACAAAACAAAGCTTCTTCCATTAGGTGATGACCCAATTACCAAATAGTTGCCATATCTAAGACAAAACCCGGTAAGATATCCTCTCCCGATACTGTCTGGGGATTGTCTAGGATTTCTACCTCCTGCTGAGGACGATAAATTTCAACCTGCCGTTTTTTCCGATTGATTAACCAGCCAAGCTTTGCCCCATTTGCCATATATTCTTCCATCTTTTCCCGCGTTTCTGCTAGGGTATCGCTAGGTGACATCAGTTCCACGACAAAATCTGGACATAGAGGTACAAATCTATCTTGTTCTTCAGGAGTTAAAGCATCCCAGCGCAACCGTTTTAGCCAAGAGGCGTCAGGGGAACGTTTTGCTCCATTGGGAAGTTCAAAACCCCCATTAGAATCAAATACTTTACCAAGATTCGTCTGGCGATTCCAAGCTTTTAGTTGAAAATTTAAATCCGAATTACGTTCGCTTGTGATGCCCCCAGTAAGTGGCATGATGATTAGTTTTCCAGTTGCAGTTGCTTCAAACCTTAAATCATCGTTATCGTGGCAGAGTTGCCAAAACTGTTCGTCAGTTAGGTTGATTTTGAGTTCTAGTTTTGGGGGTAAAGAAATTGTGGGTGTTTCCATTATCTTTTTCCTCCTTCGTGTTCTACCCTTCGGGAACTCCTACGGAGAATGTGTCTTTGTGGTCAATTCTCCTGAATATTGAATCCTGTAAGCTTACGAAACATAGCTTCTTCCCAACGATGCCTCTAAAGGATGCATAATTTCCGACTCCGTGGTTGTCGTTTCTAACTCTATGTGGCAATTATATCCTTGATCATAAAACACTAACTTCTGGGATTGAGGCACTAGAGAGCGAAACCAAATCACAAATCTGGCACAATCTTCTAAATAACCATCCAAACTAATCCCTTGTCCATCTCGATGTAAGGCTCCATCTAATCTGTCTTCTGTTCCCGATACTTTAAGCACCCACTCAAGTGTATGATAATCATCTGGATTAGTCGTCTTCCAAATTTCAATGCCTGACCATTGTTTCTCTAGATGTTGAATAAATTCAGACTCGTTAATTTTCCAATTTGTTGATTCTGGTGGTGTAACAAGGTATTCCATTGATAGTTCTCCTTACAGATCAGGATAGGACAATAACGCTACCAGGAAGATTAAACTGACTTAGCAAACTTGCAAAAATGGTACAGCTTCCTCAATATTAACAATTACCTGTAGTCCAATAACAGGTGTTTCTGGATCATTAATTACTGCTGCATATCTGCGAAACTCATTCTCTACATCCTTAACAGCCTTATCACGAATAAAAGGCGGTAGGCTACCAGCGTAAACCGGGACAAAATTCCCACCGAGAATAGCTCAATTGTCCAAAGGCTGAAGTCCTTGCTATATGAAGTGTCCCGCCTTAAGTTGGTAGCCAGGCGGTATGTTGGAATGAAGGATATAAGGACTATTGGCAGGATTTCCAATATATTTTGCTTCTAGTAATTGTCCAGTTTGAAAATTGACACCATCTGCCCAAATTTCTTCCCCTCCATCCCTCACACGAATTTCCTCTACTCCACAATGTTTAATTTGAAATCGATGACGCTGGCTATAGGTAGGAGTTAGTTTTCGAGGAAAGCTTCGTGCCCAGGCTTCTACAGGATTGGTAGAGTCTATCATAAAAAAGAAAATAGCCATAGGAATGCACCAGATTATCGAATCGGACGTTGAATGTCCTGATGGTG
>JAAHHL010001110.1 GCA_010672185.1 Caldora sp. SIO3E6
TCTCGTCATCAAGAGCCCACGGCAAATTTGGAGGAGTCGATTCAGGCTTATCAAGAAGCTCTACGCTATCGTGATGAAGAGAAGGATGCTCTGAAATATGCCTCCACCCAAAACAATTTGGGTACAGCTTACTGGAATCTCGCTCAACAACAGGCACCTGTAACCAATTTACGAGAAGCGATCGCAGCCTATACCGAAGCTCTTTCGATCTATAATCTGGAATCAGAACAATTAGAAGCTCATCCTAGCCTGAATCAAGACCAAGCAGCTTCCCCTCAAGGAGTATCACCCCTCAATTGGGCTATGATTCAAAATAACCTGGGTACAGCTTACTGGAATCTGGCTCAGTACGAACAACCGGAAGCTTTCCTCGATAAGGCGATAATTGCATATCAAAAAGCCTTAAAGTACCGGAAACCTGAGGTAGTTCCCGGTGCTTGTGCGGCGACACAGAATAACTTGGCTACTGCCTATTGGCATTTAGCAGACCAATTACCAGAGGAATCTGAGGCCAAGGTAGAATATTTAGAGCAATCTATTACAGTTTACGAGAGTGCGATCGCTCTTGCCCAACAACTTCAGCAAGCAACTCCAGCGATACCAGTCAACTTTGAGCTCAGCACTACTTATAAAAATCTCGGACTTGCTCACTATCAACTAGCAACTCAACCGCAGTTTTCTTTAACCCAAGAAGCTAGATTAGCTCATCTACACGCAGCCTTACACCAGCAGGTACAAGCAATAACCACCGCTAGAGCAGAATCTGATGCCTATCAAAGTGCTTTGAGTTACATCATCAAAACTATTCGTGCCTTCTACCGCGAAAGTGGTACTACAGGACAAAACCTAGCTTTGTCTAATATTCCAGGTAACCTCTTACCAAAAATCTTACCACGCCTTTAAATTAAGTAATAAGCATTAAAAGGCAGGAGGCAGGAGGCAGGAGGCAGGAGGCAGAAGGAACAAGAGTTTTCTTTGCCTAAAAAGAAGTCAGCAAACGTTTCAGATTAAGTAATTCAGGCATCTCTGTGTCATTTTTAGTTTATCGAGAGTAATAAGTAACAAGTAACAAGTAAATAATGAGAGATGCTTTAAATTATGTTAGGATTTTAATAAAACTAAAGTTAATATATGCCCTATCCTAATTTAGAGCAACTTTCCACTCAGCTTGAGAGCCCGAATTCACGCGATCGCTTACTGGCTCTTACCTCTTTGCGTGAAGTTCCAGCAGTGGCAGCAGTTCCTCTAATTAAAAAAGTTTTAAATGACCAACACTTACCAGTTCGTTCGATGGCAGTATTTGCCTTAGGAGTTAAGCAAACTGAAGAATGCTATCCTATTTTGCTCGAAGTACTCCAAACTGATCCAGATTATGGTATTCGCGCCGCCGCTGCTGGAGCCTTGGGGTATTTGGAAGATCAAAGAGCCTTTGAACCTCTAGTTCATGCTTTTTACGAAGACACCTCATGGTTAGTGCGTTTTAGTGCCGCTGTCTCCCTAGGCAATATCAAAGAACCCCGCGCTCGTGAGGTGCTTACCCAAGCCTTGCATAGCGGGGAAGTCGTGGTGCAGCAAGCGGCAATTGCGGCTTTGGGTGAAATCAAAGCGGTAGAATCGATTAATGATCTCCTGCATTTTGTACAATCAGAAGACTGGTTAATTCGTCAACGCTTAGCAGAAACCCTCGGTCAACTTAAAAGTGACAAAAGCATCTCTGCCTTAAAATATCTGGCAAAAGATAGCAATCCTCAAGTCTCCGATGCTGCATCTCTCTCTCTAAAATGTCTGAGTGAATAATGGATAATGGATAATGGATAATGGATAATGGATAATGAATAATTGATAATTGATAATTGATAATTGATGAGCGTTAGAGGGACTTCTATCCCAAAAATAAGATAAGAAACAAGTTGGCTTCCCTTTGAGCCTCCAGCCTCGGAGCCTTGTTTCTCAATAGTCATGACAAACAACAAATAACAAACAACAAATAACAAACAACAAACTACAAACTACAAACAACAAACTACAAACTACATGGATATTAAAGAATTTTTAGATCAGAGTGCAGGTAAATGGTTTTCCCAACGAACCAATCACTATATTTCTTCTGTGCCAGCTCAAAGTGGTAAGTCAGACATCATTATTGAAATACTTGCTAGCGATGCACCGGAGGTTGTTCAACTTTGCCAACAGTACAATATTGCTCCTGCTTCTGCTCTGTGTGGTGTGAAGACGAACTGGGATGGCATAATGGCAGGGGAGGCAAAAAAGCAAGTAGGTTCTACAATTTTTGTACCTGTTCCTAACTTAGATAAGCCTAACCAAGGTCAGATTTTGCGACCAATCAGTAATGGTCAGAAGCCGACTGTCCCTGGTCACTATATCATGGCTAAGGATGATTCTTTCACCATGATTACTGAGGATAAAACAATCTATACTGAGGAACGTCTGTGGTACGCTAGTCCCAACCTCAGATTCCGTACTAATATCATTAAGCGATTGGGTGGCTTTACCCAAACTTCTTTCTGTTCAGAAATTCGCATGGGTATGACTAAGCCACAACAAAAGGCAGAAAATGCTGCTACTGTATAACTCCTCATGGGGTGAGGTCAGTACTTTAAAAGTAGGTATGGTGTAGGGACAAGAGATCAGAAGAAAATTCCCTAACACCTAATACCTAACACCTAATACCTACAGTTTTGGCTCCTAATTGATAAAGCATTTTTGGATCATGCCCTTGGTTATATTTTCCTGAGCCATTTTGAGACGAATCGCATCAATCAATAACTTTTCCAATTCTTGACGTGGGATATTCTTGGCTAGTTCTTGATACTTGCGTAAATCGAACTCCTGTTCCATGCTTAAAGAGAAATCGGGAAGATTTGGTAACATGGCTGTACCTCCTCAATAAAAATCAACCAGTACTTGGTA
>JAAHHL010001111.1 GCA_010672185.1 Caldora sp. SIO3E6
TTTCCCAAAGGTGCTGCACTTAAGTTAGCAAAGTCTACTTTAGTAAACACCCCTTCTCGCTGGGTTGAATAGGCAGTAGTAATACCATTATAGTGATCTGTAGGGATGGGAATACCACCACTGCCCTGATTTCCCGCAATCACATAGAGGACATTGTGAACCCTGGCTGACCAATCGATACATTGAGTTAGTAGAGCATTACCATCTAGGATCGACTCACTCCTCGAATCCCGTTGCAGGGATTCCCCAAAGCTAAAGTTAATTGCTCTAACATCTCCCCCATTTTGCGAAGCCACATGTTGAGCCGAGAGACATTCTTCTGGTTGTCCACTTTTTAAAGGGGAACCTACTGCTGAGGCATAGAGTCTGGCTCCTGGTGCAACTCCCTTCAAGGTTTTGTCGTTACTAACCATCACCCCTGCCACCATTGCCGCATGGGGGTCAACATCAGTATCGGTTTTAGCGGGGGTATCTCGATAAAACACCTGTGCAGGAAGCAGCTTGTAATTCCAGGAAATTGCCTTATCAATACCAAAGAATGAGGGTCTGCCAATTTCCACCTGACCAATAGCAATTTTACGACCAATTAAATCATAGGGAGGTTGGTGTAACTGGTTGGCATTAATCCCTGCTTCCCCTAAGGAATCATCTAAAGCTTGAGCCGGTGCAATAAACCATGAGGCACTCAAACCCCAAATTAACCATGAGATTTTTTTTCCTATCTGCCGCTGAGTCAATGACATATCTCCCAATTGTTGTCCAACCGATGATGGTTACTGAGGTGTGCAATTCCAGCCTATCTCAGTAAGTTTGAGCAAAACTCTTACTCTATGCTAGGTAAGATAAGCTAGTCTTGTCCAAAAATTGGCCTGATTTATTCTTGGAGTTACAATGGAAACCAAACCCTTAGGCACCTCGGAGGTAAACATCACCCCAATTATCATGGGTACTTGGCAGGCAGGTAAATCCATGTGGGTAGGCATTGAAGATGCCGAAACGATTAAAGGGTTGCAAGCCGGATTTGAGGCAGGGATCACTACGGTTGATACAGCAGAAGTTTACGGGAAGGGCCACTCGGAAAGAATTGTGGCTCAGGCTCTAGGAGAAGTACGTGATCAAGTAGTTTATGCTACCAAAGTGTTTGCTAATCATCTGAAATATGACCAGGTGATTCAGGCTTGTGAGAGTTCCTTAAAAAAACTGAAGACAGATTATATTGACCTTTACCAGATTCACTGGCCCTCTGGTAAATTCAACAGTGAGATAGTGCCCATTGAGGAAACAATGAGTGCTCTCAATAAGTTGCAAGAGCAAGGCAAAATTCGGGCAATTGGAGTTTCCAATTTCTCCGGCTCTCAGTTAGCAGAAGCTTCTCAGTACGGACGTATTGATAGCTTGCAGCCTCCTTATTCTCTATTTTGGCGTCAGGTAGAGCAAGATGCGATGCCTTACTGTGTAGAGCACAATATCTCGATTATTGCTTATTCTTCCCTCGCTCAAGGACTACTAACGGGTAAGTTTGGTCTAGAGCACCAGTTTGAGGAAGGGGATCATCGCAGTAAAAATAGGCTATTCAATGGTGATAACTATCAACGAGCCCAGCAAGCCCTAGCTCAGCTAAGATTAATTGCAGAGCGTCATCATTGTACCCTGGCTCAGTTGTCTTTAGCATGGTTGATTGCTCAACCACAAACCAATGCGATCGCAGGATTCCGTAATAGTGACCAAGCTGTACAAAATACTCATGCTACCGAAGTTAAGCTTTCTGCTAATGAACTACAAGAAATTGACCAGATTGGACGGTTAGTTACAGATCACTTAGATGATAATCCAGTGATGTGGAATTTTTGAGAAGGCAGATCGATAATTGTTTAATTGTTTGTAGGGGCGTAGCATTGGCGCTGGCATATTACCTATAAAATCAAAGTTGTGGTCCGCCAATGCTACGCCCTTCCGGGATTTAGGCAAGCCCTATAATAGGGTTTGCTTCAGGAAGTCCATTGATTCGGGTAATAAGTAAAATGTAGGTTGGGTGTAACGGAGTGAAACCCAACGCAGCACTCTCCCTTGTTGGGTTGCGAAGCAAGACTTATCTTTCCATCTCCTCGCGGAGAAGAGTGAGTTGTAACCGTCACCTAGTTCGTAAATAATGCCCAGAGTGGAGATGTTTCCATCTCCTTGCGGAGAAGCGTGAGTTGTAACAACTCTGGAGTTATGATAGAGCGATCGCATACGTGAGAGCAACGTTTCCATCTCCTTGCGGAGAAGCGTGAGTTGTAACCCCTCGCTTTGAAACCCGCTCCCAGTATAGCATCTAGAAGCCGTTTGCGATAACTTTCCAAAAAGTTAGTACAAAGTACTCGACACACCCCTAAAAAAATGGCTGAAATCCTTACAGGGCAAGGGAACGGCGCTCGCAACGAAGGGTGAGCGAAAAAAAGGGTGGGGAGCAGAGGAGCGGAGGAGCAGAGGAGCAGAGGAGCAGAGGAGCGGAGGAAGAAGAGGGAACTGATAATTTTTGGATACAAAGCTCAAGAAATCCCACCCATTCTTTCGTTCACCCCGCAACGAAAGAATGGGGGTTTCAGCGTTTTTCGGAAACTGTCGCATAATGTTAATTTTGCTTAACATTTCACCCATCGGTCTATAGAAGTTTTGCGATCGCGCGACAATAGCAAAGAATTAGGGAGATAGGGAGATAGGGGAAATCTGTTGCACATTTTTAGGCACTATAGCCGATATGATAAGTTCTCCTTGTATATTACTTGTTACTTATTACTTATTACTTATTACTTATTACTTCAAAACCCGTTTCTCTCCCCACCATTTTAGCTGTGTCGGTCTACTGGTGCGACACAGCTAAAAATGTAGGTTGGGTGTAACGGAGTGAAACCCAACGCAGCACTCTCCCTTGTTGGGTTTCGCTATCGA
>JAAHHL010001112.1 GCA_010672185.1 Caldora sp. SIO3E6
GGCCGTAGTGTTGACGAAACCCTACGTACCCTTAAAGCCCTTCAATACGTTCAAACTCATCCTGATGAAGTCTGCCCAGAGGGGTGGAAGCCAGGAGAGAAAACTATGAATCCTGACCCAGTAAAATCCAAAGTTTACTTCTCTGCTGTGTAATATACTCCCACACTTTCCCGATAAGGAAGTGTGGGTTTCTCAGCAACTTCCGGTAAGAAAATTGATATAAAATTCGATTGAATAACTGACTAGGCTTTCGGTAAGTTAAGCTGGGGAGACTAGGGGAGAAGGATTGTGATTGAAGAACCATTTATATAGCGCTACGCGCAATTCAAAATTCAAAATTCAAAATTTGCCGGACTCCGTCCCGCTGCGCTAACGCTTTGCTCACCATGCTGCGCAAACAAAAATAGACCATGACTAGGTTTCAGGCTTTATTAATGTCCTAACCATAGCGCGTAGCGCTATATAGGCAATTATCTAGATTTGGTATGACTACTGATGCTAACTTCCACTGACTTTAGCGGTTTATTCAATAAGCGCTTCTTCCGCAATTTTGTTCCAGTACCAGCTAACAATAGTCTCAAGCTAGGGAGAACAACTCCTGACTTTGAGTTGACTGATATCACTAATAACCGTCAGGTAAGGTTATCTTTTTACCAAAGCAAACAACCTGTTATTCTTGCTTTTACCCGTATCTTTACTGAAAAGCAATACTGTCCCCTCTGCTTTCCTCACATCAAAGCGATGAATGAAAGCTATCATCGCTTTAGAGAAAAAGGGGTTGAAGTCTTAATGATTACTAGTACAAGCCCTAAGCAAAGCCAAAAAGTAGTTAAAGACTTAAGCTTAAAGATGCCCCTCCTGAGTAATCCCGACTGTGATATCTTTCGAGCATATCAAGTTGGTCAGGCACTTGGGGCTCCCTTACCAGCCCAGTTTCTCCTAGATAGTAGCGGAAAACTTTGCTTTAAACATCTATTTTCTTTCCTATCAACTAATGCAGAAGTTGAGACTTTGCTAGAGGTAATTAGTTCACAGGGTGACAAGCGCCTAACGGCGAATTAAGAATTAAGAATTCATTCATTGATAGAATCGCCGAAAAAGAACGCTAGGAACTAATTATATCAAGGTTTTTAAACCTAAATCAGTGTTTTTTAGTTTCAGCAAGAGTTATTTGAAAAAAGGAGTTGATGGTATGGATGAAACTATTAAGGTTCGCCCAATTCAAAAAACTGACTGGGATGCAACCCTCAAAGGTTTTCCATCTGATAAAATTGAGCAGTTGTTGGCAGTCTATGGAAGCGATGGAGAGTTAGTCGGCGCTATTTGTGAATCCGTCGCCGATCATAAATACTATATTAACGGTCAACCTGAAAATGGCTACGCCTCTTTACAAGCAGCAGCAACGGCATTGCTCAAAAGCAAAAATTAGTCAACTTACCAAAATTAGATGTAGGGCTGGTTTCGGGTCACCATTAACGAATTTGGCGATAATTGACCAACAAAACCCGCCCCTGCGATATGTGAAAATATCCAAATGGGTAACCTTTATTACAAAAGCTTTCTTCCCTCCTGCCTCGGAGCCTTCTGCCTCGGAGCCTTCTGCCTCGGAGCCTTCTTGTGCTAAAGTTTAATCTGTGATAAATAACTGCGAGGATTGAAACTGCGGAGCTCACGAATTTTCTCGTAGTACTCCCGCTCACCCTGGGAGATTTCTTTTGGTGTAACGATTATAACCCGCACTAGTTGATCGCTGCGCTCACCTTTCGTAGTAGACCAACCTTTACCACGCAACCGTAGAGATTGACCAGAACGGATACCAGCAGGAACATTAACAGTAACTTTGCCATCTGGTGTTGGTACTTCAACTGATGTGCCTAAAACTGCTTCATCTGGGGTTATTGGTACTTCGCAAAGGATATTATCTCCGTCGAACTGAAAGAAAGAGTGAGGCTTTAATTCCACATTAAGGTATAAATCTCCCCGTCGCTGGCTACGAGGGTTTAACTGACCTTTACCTCGGATGCGAATACGGCTTCCAGATTTCACACCTGGAGGAATCCGAACTTCTATCACTTCGCTGCCCAGATTTAAGCGTTTTTGGACTCCTTGAAAGGCATCAGACCAACTCAAAGTAATATTGGCTTCTTGATCTGCACTTGTTGCTGTTGCTGTGTTGTTAAAACCAGAAGATTTGCCATAGTTCCCATAGTCACTAAACTTAGTAGAGCCACCTGTACCAGGACTATAGGTATAGGTTTGATTGGGATTTCTGGAACTACCGTTAGAAAATTTACCTAGTAATTCATTAATAAACTCGTCAAAACTGCCATAAGCACCAAAGTCAAAGCCACCAGCATCGAAACCCGCGCCACCACCATTAGGAGACCATCCTTGTCCTGCTTGCTTCCAGTACCGACCAAATTGATCATACTTCTTTCGTTTGTCTGGGTCAGATAAAACTTCGTAGGCTTCATTGATTTCCTTAAAACGAGCTTCTGCTGTTTTATTGCCAGAGTTTAAATCTGGGTGATATTTCCGTGCTAAACGCCGAAAATTCTTTTTTATTTCGTCAGCACTAGCACTTTTACTCACTCCCAGGATGGCGTAGTAGTCTTTGAAGTCGGTTGCAACCATGTAAGGGGGTCTCCTATGCTCTTTAAAAATTTAGCTTTAGTTTGCTGTTGTACTGCTATAGTAATTTCCCAACGGTCTCCACACCTCAGCAAATCCAAACTTTGAGAGGTTTCGAGCCTCAGTAATTGGTACAAGCCAAGCAGTAAGGGGTGAAAATGGCCAAGTGGGATTATTGGTAAATATACCTCAAGCCTACATTAACAAAGCTCTCTGGTGAGTGTAAGTGTGTTCTTCCTCACAGGCGCGATCGCAATTTCCACACCTGGATAGGATGTTTAATATCATGTTCGGTT